>CALELJ010000264.1 GCA_937902445.1 uncultured Treponema sp.
TAAGGTTCACACTGCAAGTTCTCTTGATGAAACCTTCTGTAACGTAACAACCTGCAATGACACCAACCTTTGGTACCTTGAAGGTATTGCGAACTTCTGCTGTACCTGTTGTTTCTTCCTTTGTATCCGGAGAAAGCATACCTTCCATAGCCTGCTGAATTTCTTCAACACACTTGTAGATGATGTTGTACTTTCTGATTTCTACCTTTTCCTGGTCCGCAAGATCCTTTGCCTTTGGTGTTGGGCGAACGTTGAATCCGATGATGATTGCGTTCTGGTCGGCGGCAGCAAGTGTAACGTCGCTTTCGTTGATTGCACCGGCACTTGAATGGATGACATTTACGCGGATTTCCTTTGTAGAAAGTTTTTCCAATGATGTCTTGAGTGCTTCTGCTGAACCCTGAAGGTCTGCCTTGATGATGATCTTAAGTTCCTTGACTTCACGGGAATCAAGCTCATCAAACATGTTGTCGAGAGTGATTTTCTTGACAGCCTTGGCAGCTTCAAATCTTTTGAGTTCCTGACGCTTGGCTGCAAATGCGCGGGCATCTTTTTCGTTTTCTGTAACCTGAATTGGATCACCTGCATTCGGCATGCTTTCAAGACCAAGAACTTCAACTGGCATTGAAGGAGTTGCTTCCTTGATTTTCTGTCCGCGGTCATTAAAGAGGGCACGGACACGTCCTGAGTAGATACCGGCAACGATTGGATCACCGATGTGGAGTGTACCGCGTTCAACAACAACAGAGGCAACAACACCACGACCCTGGTCTGTGCGGGATTCAATGACCTTACCTTCTGCACGGCAGTCATAGTGTGCCTTGAGCTCAAGCATTTCTGCCTGGATGAGGATTGCATCAAGAAGATCATCGATACCCTGGCGCTTGAGGGCTGAAATATTTACAAACTGAGTGTCTCCACCCCATGCTTCCGGAGTAAGACCAAGGTTTGAAAGCTGTGTCATTACGTTTTCTGGATTTGCATCAGGCTTATCACACTTGTTGACAGCAACGATGATAGGAACCTTTGCGTCCTTTGCATGGTTGATGGCTTCCATTGTCTGAGGCATTACACCGTCATCAGCCGCAACGACAAGAACAACAATATCTGTAATCTGTGCACCACGGGCACGCATCATTGTAAATGCTTCATGACCTGGAGTATCAAGGAATGTAATGTCCTGGCCGTCCTTTGTACGTACCTGGTAAGCACCGATTTTCTGTGTGATACCACCGGCTTCGCCAGCAGCGACATTTTCATCACGGATGGCATCCAAAGTCTTTGTCTTACCGTGGTCAACGTGACCCATGACTGTAACAACAGGAGGACGTGTAAGCTCTCCTTCTGAAGAACCTTCGTCACTTGCAATGACAGTTTCATCATAGAGGCTTACAAGGTGAACCTTACAGTTATATTCTTCAGCAAGGATAGTAGCGGTATCGGAATCGATAGACTGGTTGATTGTAACCATCATACCCATTCCCATAAGCTTTCCGATAATTTCACTTGCCTTAAGGTTCATCTTCTTTGCAAGATCAGAAACGGAAATGGTTTCCATGATATCAATTGTCTCTGGTACTACGCTTGCAGGTGTAACTTCATGCTTCTTGTTTCCATAAAGTTCATCTTCGTCAAAGAGTTCTTCCTTGTCCTTGCGGTTATATACCTGCTTCTTACCTTTAAACTGCTTTTTTCCAGGTGTTCTGTCCGGAGCCGGAACTGCTGAAGGTGCACCAAAACCTGGGCGGCCTCCACCAAAGCCTGGACGTGCTCCACCAAAACCAGGTCCGCGGTTGAATCCACCACTCTGACCGTTTGGTCCGCGGTTGAATCCACCACCCTGGCCATTAGGTCCACGGTTGAATCCGCCACCCTGACCGTTTGGTCCGCGGTTGAATCCACCCTGGCCGCCGTTGTTATATCCGCCACGGTTGCCGTAGTTGCCCTGGCCACCATTGCGGTTGAATCCACCCTGGCCACCGCGGTTATATCCGCCCTGACCATTGTTGTAACCACCCTGGCCGCCATTGCGGTTGTATCCGCCATTATTATAGCCACCCTGGCGTTCTCTGTTCTGATATCCTTCGCGAGCCTGGGCTCCTGTAAAACCACCCTGACCACCACGGTTATATCCGCCCTGACCATTGTTGTAGCCACCCTGTCCACCGCGGTTGTATCCGCCACGGTTGCCACCGCTAAGGTTTCCGGCCTTTACGTTAGGCCTTGTGCTAGGGAATTCAAGTGTCTGAACCTGTGGTTTTGGAGCAGCTGCTGGTGCTGCTGCAGCCGCATTGTTCTGAACAGGTTTTTCTGCAGGAGAAGATACAGTCTTTTCTTCCTCAGCTTTAGGAGCAGCTTCAGTGTGAGTTTTCTTTGAAACAACAATGCGTTTCTTTTCAGTCTTTGCAGGATCTGAAGAGGCAGGAGTTGTCTTTCTCTTGATGACAATCTTCTTCTTCTGAACTGCTTCACCTGCCGACTGAGCATCGTTTGTCTTTGCGTGCTTTATCAATATAGCGCCTGTCTTTTTCTCTGATTCTTCTGCCATACTCTACTATTATCCTCTTCTCTACCTTATTCTTCTTCAAATGAGAACTCTACACCACAATTAGGACACTTTGTCATGTCAGGTGTAATCTTTGCGCCACATTCAGGACAGAAGTATTCTTCTTCTTCCGAATCATTTTCTTCAACAGCTTCAGACTCAACGCTTTCTTCATCTTCAAATTCTACGTATTCACCAATGATTGAATTGATCTTATCAAGCTGCTCCTGAGTTACGCCTTCAACATTGCTCAAAGAACCTTCTTCGTAAGCAGTGATGAATGCTTCGATATCGTCGAATCCTGCAGCCTTAAGGATTTCAGCAGCAGCTGCGTCAACACCAGGAAGCTGTGTGATTGATGTGATTTCTTCATCTTCTGTAGTATCAGCAAAGAGCTTTTCTGCATCTGCCTTGGCAGTATAGTTTTCTGTAAGATCAAGCTCAGCGGCCTGAGATTCTGTCTTGACATCAACGATCCAGTTGCAGAGCCTGTTTGCAAGACGAACATTCTGTCCCTGCTTACCGATTGCAATGGAGAAGTTCTCGTCAGAAACGATGGCAAGTGCCTCACGTTTTTCAGAATCCTTGATGATTACCTGAAGAACTTCAGCTGGAGAAAGGGCATTCTTGATGAATACATGAGGATCTTCGTCATAGCGGAGAACATCGATTTTTTCACCTTCAAGTTCGCGGATTACATTCTGGATGCGAACACCCTTGAGACCGACACATGCACCAACCGGATCAACATCCATCTTTGTAGATGAAACAGCGATCTTTGTGCGGTATCCGGCTTCACGGGCAATGCTGTTGATCACAACAATTCCGTCCTGGATTTCTGTAACTTCACCTTCAAGAATATTGCGGACAAGGTTTTCGTCAGTACGGCTCAAGATGACCTGAACTCCAGAAGAAACCTTCTTTACTTCCTTGATGAGAGCCTTGATTCTATCAGACTTGTTTTCTCTTGGGCTCTGGTATTTCTTTGGAAGAACACCTTCGACCTTTCCACCAAGATCAACATAGATGTTGTCTTTGTATGAACGCTGGAAATAACCGATGATTGTCTCACCGATTTTGTCCTTGTATTCATCAATGAGTTTCTTGCTTGAATTTTCGCTGAGATCCTTGTGGGCTTCCTGCTTACCTACTGATACGGCACCACGCTGGAAATCTGTCTTTGGATCAAGCGGAATGTGAAGAACATCATCCACTTCGGCACTTGGCTCAAGCTGCTTTGCTTCTTCAAGTTCAATTTCGATGACAGGATCATAAACACCGTCAACAACTGTCTTTTCCGCATAAACATTGATCTGTGAAAGGTCATCTGAAATATCAACGATACAGTTGTCGTAATTCTTTCCGAAAGATTTCTGATATGCGGCAGTGATCATTTTTGTGACAGTTGCCTTTACAGCTGTTTCGTCGATTCCCTTTTCTGCAGCGAGTGCGCGGATAATATCTCCAATCGGTTCTGATGTTTCTTTCTTTGTTTTCTTAGCCATTTTAATTTTCTCCTAATCTGATTCTTCTATAGTTAAATATGGATAAACTTTGCTTTTGCTATGTCCGGATAGTTGAAGGTGTTTTCAGTTCCGTCTTCAGAAACAAGAGTCACAGACTTGTCATCTGATTTCTTGATGGTTCCGGCTGACCAGTCGCTGATGTTCTTGTCCCATACACGAACCTCGCGGCCCTGGAAAATCTCAAACTCGGCAGCATTTTTGATATTGCGTTCGATTCCAGGGGAACAGACTTCCATCGCGATGTCATCTTCCGTCTTATTGAGAAGTGCCATCAGCTTTGGTGCAAGCGCACGGTGGGCTTTTGAACAGTCTGAGACGCCGACATCCTTTGCCGGATCCTCAGATGCAATTACAGCCGAAATTTTTGTCAGGGTTTTCTGCGGAACAATCTGAAGTTCCACAAGTTTAAGACCTTCTGCCGCAACCACAGCAGAACATTCCTTGAAATGGGTAATACTTGATAATGGAGTATATTCCAATTTATACCTCTGTTTGCAAATAACTGAAACACCAAAAAAAAAGAGCCTTTTGGAAGGGCTCAGTTCTAAGGTTAATCACAATGTGACGAAAATATATCATTTCAAGGAATCTATGTCAAGAAAGCCCTTGAAAACTTGCGTCTCCAAAGGCTTTCCATCAATATCCGGGAGAAAATCTACACAAGAAGTTCTTCCTGCTGCTTTACGGTTTTTGACCTTGCTTTCTTGAGCTTAAGCGTCAGTTTCTCACCTGTATGGTCAAGAACAATTGTCTTGCTTTTCTTCTCATCTGCAAATTCCGAATTCTCAAGCAGAAGAATTGAAAGAGGATCTTCAATCTCACGCTGGATTAAACGGCGCATAGGACGGGCACCCATGGCTGGATCATATCCATTTTCGACAAGATAATCCCTGGCCCTGGATTTTACTTCAAGACATATGGCCTTTTCATCAAGCCTTTTCTGAAGGTCGGCAAGCTGGATGTCAAGAATGTTTTCAACTTCTTTCCTGGAAAGGGCATTGAAGACAACGACATCATCAACACGGTTCAACAGTTCAGGCGACATGATGCGTTTAAGTTCTTCCATGGCACTTGCCTTGATATCTTCATAAGGAAGAACACCTTCCTTGACGGTAGAAAATCCCATACGGCTGTCAGCGGTAATTTCCCTGGCACCTGCATTGCTTGTCATGATGACAAGGCAGTTGCGGAAAGAAACCGTATGCCCAAGGTTATCCTTGAGCTCTCCTTCTTCAAGCATCTGCAAAAGAAGATTGAATATGTCGTGATGGGCCTTCTCTATCTCATCGAGAAGCACAACGGAATATGGATGCTGTCTTACCTGTTCTGTAAGCATTCCGCCTTCTTCATAGCCCACATATCCAGGTGGAGCACCGACAAGACGTGAGGCATTCTGTTTTTCCATGTAGTCGCTCATATCAACACGGATAAGGGCATCTTCAGTTCCAAAAAGGAATTTTGCAAGGCTTTTGGCAAGCTGCGTTTTTCCGACACCTGTAGGACCAAGGAAAATAAAAGATCCCATAGGTCTGCGGCCGGAAGAAACACCTGCACGATTTCTACGCACGGCACTGCTTATGAGGTTTACGGCTTCATTCTGACCGATGACCTCACGATGAATTTCCTTTTCCATATTGAGAAGTCTTGAAGACTTTCCATCATCAAGTTTTGAAACATCGATTCCAGTCATGGAAGAAATGATCCTGCAGATGTCCTCTACATTGACAATGCGATTCTTATTTCCATCCTCAGACTTCCACTTCCTGTTCAATTCATCAATCTGACCCCGGAGGCTGTTCACCTTGTCCCTGACCCAGGCAGCTTTTTCATATTCCTGGGAAGCAACCAGCTCGCGCTTTTCTTCGTTCAATCTTGAATATTCAAGCTCAAGTTTCTCAAGTTCTTCAGGACGTGTATCCTCAAGGATTTTCTTTGCAGCCCCAGCCTCATCAAGGATATCAAGGGCCTTGTCCGGAAGGAATCTTTCATTGATATATCTTTTCGAATATTTAACGATCAAAGGAATCACGTCATCGGCATATTTTACATGATGGTATTCCTCATATTTTCCCTTGAGTCCAAGAAGAATCTCTTCCGTTTCATCTTCCGTTGTTTCCTCAACACGGACAGTCTGGAATCTTCTGACAAGAGCACTGTCTTTTTCAAAATACTTTCTATATTCTTTTGTCGTAGTCGCACCGATGATCTGCATTTCAGCCCGGCTCAATGCAGGCTTTATCATGTTTCCGGCATCCATGCTTCCTTCAGGACCACCGGCA
>CALELJ010000265.1 GCA_937902445.1 uncultured Treponema sp.
AATGAAGATGAGATGTAATTCAGGTCGAAGATAAAATGAAGTTCATCATCAGGCATGACCGTATTTACTTCAAGAAGACCTGAGACTGCGCGTCCATATTCTGCGGAAAAAACACCGTTGCTGAGTTTTGTGCTCTCTACAAAATTCGGGCTGAACATTGAATAGGATCCACCCCAGTGCCATGGAAACATTACGTAGACGCCATCCATGGCATAAGCCATTTCCCTTGGGTATCCGCCGCGCACACTTGGTTCGCTGTTCCACTGGCCGCCAAAAGTCATGCCGGGCATTGTACTCACGGAAGACATGACATCTTCAACGAGTCCTGTTCTCGCAGTGGTGTCCATCTGCTCCTTTGTCATTACAACGGAAACACCTGACTGCTGCTCATTTTTCTGTGCTGAACGGGCAACAACAATTTCCTTGCCTTCAAGAAAATCTGAAATTGTCATTGCAATCTTTATCTCGCCCGCACCGGATTTAATATGCGTGACATTCTGGCTGTATCCCGGGAACTGACAGACAACATTGCCCTGCTCAAATTTCTCACCAAGATCAAGAACTGCCTTTCCATCCATGTCTGTTTCAACCGACACGGAACGGTTTTCATTCAAAAAGATTTTTGCGCCTTCAAGAGGCATTTCAAGCTCGCCATCACAAACCGTAACTTTGAGTTCTTCCGCATATGTAGAAAGAACCATCAAAGCACCTAACACAATCGTAAATATAGCTTTCCTTTTCATGATGCCACTATAGCATCACCATGAAAGCAGGAATTTCCACAGGGAAAAATTTGCACGATTCATGGAAAATTTGACAGGATGACTTTTTTATCGAATTTTAGTCTTCTGCCCTGACAACAAACAGTTTTATTCCCTCATCAGGGAATTTTTTCTTTATCTCGGCAACAACTTTCTTCACCATGTCCAGATGCCTGTCTTCAATGTAACTTATCATGGCAAAATTAGTCTCAGGCCAGGTAGCCGTTCCAAGTTTTCTATTTTCACCACCACGGCCATAAACCAAAGGAATCGTAGTGTAGAAAAAATCGGCGACATTATATTCCATAGCCTTCTCTATATCTTCCTGCACCGACTTGTTTGAAATTATTTCTATTCTGTACATACGATGATACCTTCCTCTTTCTTCTTTCTGCTGTACATGACGTACGAATAAAGAACAGGGATAAAAAACAGGGTGATGAAAGTTGAACTCACAAGTCCGCCGACAACAGCCACACCGATAGGCTGAACCATGCCCGCACTTCCGCTGGATGCAAAACACATTGGAATCATTCCAAGAATCGTCGTAAGGGTCGTCATAAGAACCGGACGCAGACGGCTTACACCAGCCTCGTAGCAGGCCTCGATCATCGGCTTTCCTCGTTCGCGCAGAAGGTTCGTGTAGTCAACGAGAATGATTCCGTTGTTGACGACAATACCGACAAGCATGATGAGACCAACAGCACTCATGAGAGAAAATGCCTGGTTTGTGATCTTATAGATGAAGATGACACCGATGCACAGAAAAGGAATCGTAAAGATATTTATGATCGGTGCCCTGAAACTTTCATAGGTTGCCGCCATGACACCAAAAACGAGGATGATTGCCATGAGAATTATTTTTCCATACATGGCTCCCTGCTTTGCCATTTCTTTCCAGCTGCCTTCGTAAGTTACGCTTACACCTTCCGGAACGATGAATGCCCTGGAACACTCTTCCTTGATCTTTCTTTCAATGACGTTTGCGTTTTCATCGTTGAGGATGTTTGCCGTAACATGGACAAGTCTGTTTCTGTTCTCATGCTTGATCGAAACAGGTCCTAGCCCCTTCACGACACTGGCGATGTTGGAAAGTGCAACGAGTCCCTTTGATCCGCTTACATAAATCTGGTCCAGGTCGATAACCTTCTGTCTGTCCTGCGGTCTCAGCATCACATAGACACTGTAATCATCTCCGTTATCACGGAATGTGGTCGCAGTTGTTCCTTCGATGCTGGCCTTAATCTCATTGGCTACGGAATTTACATTCACTCCAAAATTGTAGGCACGCTGTCTGTCCACCTCTATCTGAACCTGAGGCAGACCTTCTTCCGTATCAACTGTAGGTTCACCAACCTCGCTCATTTTTTCCATTACATCAGAAACCTGTCTTGCAACGTCCATTGCCTTTGAAAGGCTCTGGCTGCGGATAACAATGTCGATGTCGGCACCGGTCATCTGCTGTCGCCGTCCCTGACCAAAACTGAATTCAACATCGGTGAAATCACCAAAATGTGCCCTGAGTTTTTTCTGGATTGTCTGGTCGTTGTCTATCTGTTTGTCACTTGGAGGAAGCTGAATCTGAATCTGGCCCGTATACGAAGTAGCGTTTCTTGAGCCGGAACCAATCGAAGTAATCACATTCTTGATTCCCTTGACTTCATCCATTACGATTTTTTCAAACTGCTGTACTATGTCCGTCGTTTCCTCAAGGCTTGTACCAACCGGAAGAACCATCTTGACCGTAACGCTGTCATCATGGCCACCTGTCATCATCTGAATCCTCAAAGTCGGAACAAACATGAAGGAAATGACCAGCGCCGTAGTACAGACACAGATTGTGGCGATTCTGTGGTTGAGTGCTTTTCTCAGCCCCCATCCGTATACTTTTTCAATGGCTTTCTGTGCGCGTTCAAAAGTTCCGTAGAGAAACTTAAAGACCATTGACTTGACCGGTTTTTCATTTCTGTTTGTAAGCGGAAGGAAATGCCCAGCCAGAACAGGGACAAGAAAAATCGCAACAAAGAGAGAACACACAAGGGCGATGACAATTGTAAAAATGATTCCCTTGAACATCTGCCCCATGAAACCAAGATCCTTCATGAAAAAAAGGAACGGAATGAAAACACAGATGGTGGTAAGGTTTCCCGAGATTACTGAAACGATCATCTCCTGAGTACCAAGAACGGCTGCAACGTGTGCTTTTGTTCCGCGCATTCTGTAGGCATAGATGTTGTCGATCATTACAACCGAAGCGTCAACAATCATACCGACACCAAGAATAAGACCTGTCATGGTCATCATGTTCAGCGTGATTCCGCACATGTTCATGGTAAGCAATGTGATGATGATGCTCAGTGGAATCGAAACCGCAATGATGATGGTTGTTTTTATCGAACAGAGGAAGACAAAAAGAATGATGACCGCAAGAACCAGTCCCTGCCATGCACTGTCAAGAAGAGTGCTCAGGGTATCACGGATGCTGTCCGTATCATCACGGACAATTTCCATGGTGATGTCAGCCGGAAGAATTTCCTTGAGGGCTTCCATTTTTTTGTAGACACCGTTGGCAACATTGACGGAATTTTCTCCAGACTGCTTTGTAACGGAAACATACACACCAGGTTCTCCGTTGATGTATACTTCGCTTGAAGCATCCTTGTAGCCAAGAAAAGCATGACCAAGGTCGATGAGCTTTACGTCATATCCGTTTTTTGTCGTCACAACCGTATTGTTTATTTCGTCGATGGACTTATATTCTCCAGTGGTTCGCACGGAATAATCTCGGGCTCCCTCGGTAATCTGGCCACCGCCGATTTCAATGTTCTGTCTTGCAAGGGAAGATGCAACCTGAGTCAGTGTGAGACCGTAAGCCTGAAGCCTGTTCTGCTCGATCTCAACGCGCACGATCTTTGTACGTCCACCACTGGAACTTGCTTCGCCTACGCCGTCCGCCTGCTCAATGACGTCGACAATATAGTCATCCGCAATCTGCTTAAGGTCATCGGCGCTCCTGTTGCCGCGTACAGCAATTCGCAAGATCGGCCAGCTGTTTGCATCCATCTTGAAAATATTCGGGACCACATCATCAGGCAGACGGCTTGTAATTCTGGAAAGCTTTGTGCGCACATCGTTTGCCGCAATCTCAAGATCAGTTCCGTAGTTAAACTCAAGGCTGACCTGGCTTCTTCCTTCCATCGAAGTTGAGTTGATGTTCTTGAGTCCGCTAAGGCTCACCAGGGCATCTTCAATAGGTTTTGTAACTGACTTTTCAACCGACTCAGGACCCGCGTTCGTATAGGTCGCAGAAACCGTAAGATACGGCATGTCCACATCCGGCATGAGGGAAAGCGAAGTCTTGCTCATTGTAAATACACCCGTAAGCCCCAGAAGCGTAAACACCATGAGAAGCAGAATCGGATGCTGCATCGTCTTTTCACTGATCATCTTCGGAGAGGTGATGTCCATAGG
>CALELJ010000266.1 GCA_937902445.1 uncultured Treponema sp.
ACCCAGCTGATTTCCAGCTCGCCATGGCCATGAATCCTTGTCCATGCGGATGCTACGGAAGTCATGACAAGATCTGTCTCGACAGTGCACGCTCAATCGAACAGTACTGGAAAAAGATTTCTGATCCTCTCCTCGACCGTGTCGAAATCAAAAACTTTGTGGAAAAGGATGAAAAAGACACAAGAGTAATGACAATTGACCAGATGAAGGACCAGATTGCCAAAGCCTATGAAATTCAGAGAAAGCGCGGCGTATACAACAGCCACATGACTCCTGAACAGATTCAGCAATACTGTAAGCTCAACAAAAGCTGCCAGAAATACTTTGACTCTGTAACCGAAAAAGGTCTTTCACCAAGAGCCAGTGCAAACCTTCTTAAGGTTTCACTCACAATCGCAAACATGGATGGCCGCGAAACCATCCGTCTGAACGACCTTAAGGAAGCTAACGAACTTTGCAGTCCGATCTTCGAAAAACCTAAAGCCTTCAGTTATAACCCTGAAGAACAGGAAAACAATACTTCAGAAAGCGAAGTAACAGAAAGCGTTCATCTCTACTCTGCTAAATATCAGAAACAGACGGATCAGCTTAAGGCCGACAAAGAAGAACTCCGCCACAGCGAAGATCTCCACACAAAATGGGTAAGCGATTATGAATATGAAAACCGTGATATTCCGTCATGGCTTCAGACCCTCGTAATGGAAGACGTAACAAAAAATACGAAGATCCAGCAACAGGAACTTGATTTTGAAAGTGATCTCAAATCAAAGGAAAACAAGGTTATCCGTGATTCCATTCAGGATTCCCTCAATCCTTTTGATGACAGACACCTTTCTGTTGATGATGTAATTGCAGCACAGAAAGAAAGAGACAAAATCATCACACCAGTTCTGAACGGAGAAAAGACCGGAATGTGGAAAGCCTTCGAAGAATTCGACGAACACGGAGTATTTGATATCCGCGGAAAGGAACTCTCGATGACAAAAGCAAACCGCATCAGTGAAGCAGGATTCAAGCAGCTTCAGGCTGCCATGAATATCTACAGAAACAAAAAATTTGAAACATTCAGATATGTTCTTGTAGACCGCATGACAGGTGAAATTACAGACCAGCTTGCTATCTCTTCACACATGCCTAATGTATGTGCCGTATCAGAAAAGAATGATGACACTCTCAAGAAAATCATTTCCCGTGCAGAAGAAAAAGACTGTCTCGTTGTTGCAGTTCATAACCATCCTTCAGGAAATACTGAAGCTTCAAGCTATGACCGTGAGACAACAGACGCACTCCGTAACTCTCTCAAACGCAGCGACGGACTTGAACGTTTTGCAGGCCACATCATTCTTGATCACGACTCATTCAACCTCTATACCCCAAGAAAAGGCTGGCATAAGGTTGATGCATTGAATCATGACAAGGATGTCTTTGAGAAAAAGAACAATCCTGAATGGACAAAAGAATCCGTAGATTCTTCTTCTTCACTCATCAGACTTGCAGGAAAACTTAATGACACTTACAGCTGGAACGATGATTTTATTCCTGTTGTATTTACCAACGCTGATAACCAGATTTCAGGCGTTCAGTATTACAACAAGAAATACTTCTCTTCTGAAGCTGACAAAATCAGAAATGATTTCCAGTTCGAAGCCATGGGTGTCGGTGCCGTTAGTGCCTTCCCAGTTATCACTGAAAGCCTTATGGAAAAACTTCCTCCTGCAGACCGTATGATTCTTGAGACAAACATGAAGGAACTTGTCCTTCACAATGCCTTCACAGACTGCGCACTTAAGGACACAACCGTAACTGAAAAGTTCTCGATTGCTCCTGGAAAGAGTTTCTACGAATACTTCCTGAATTCCGGAGAAAGAAAGAACGAAGTTCATTCAACCTGGAAAGCAGAAATAAATCCGGGACTCTTCCCTCATGAAACAAGAACAAAAAAAGAAACAGAATACGAAAGATAGCATAAAGGCAGGGGACCTTATTTCTCCCCTGCCTCATAACTTTTAGCGGAGTACAACATGAGTAAAACAAATACTGAATTATTACAGAAAGCAGTTTCCTCACTGGAAATGCTGGATGCAGAAAATATTGATTCTTCAAAACTCAATGACCTTATATCCTCTATCGAAAACCTGTCCCCTTCTGTCAACAACGGCCCTACCCTTTCTGTAAGCGAAAAAGAAGACGGATCATATCACCTTGACGGTAAGTATTCTCCTGCCAAGCTTTTCCGCATAGCGGACAGCACGGAACGCACCGCC
>CALELJ010000267.1 GCA_937902445.1 uncultured Treponema sp.
TGTAAAATCACTTTTGAAATATGTTCTAAATATAAATACAATTAGTAAAAGAAGAAGAAGTAATTTGATTACCCCGCCAGTGCATAACGTTGTAATATAGATGTTATCGCCTAGAGGAGCGTTATAAGCATTAAAAATAAGTTGAGTAAGTTTTTCGCCATATCCAAGTACATAACCAAAAGGCTTCATATGATGGAAAACAGCTCCCCATTTGCTAAATCTATCTTCCAATACTGTTTTTCCATTCTCAAAGATTGAAGTCTTTATAAAATAATAGAACTTGTCGAAAATGCCAAATCTAAGAGGTTCAACGAAAGTTAATACTGAAAATATTAAAATTAAGCCACCTAATACTGAGTAAGTGATAATAAGTTGTTTTTGTTTTTCTTTCCTGTTTCAGGATCCCTGATTTCAGCAGAAAGTTCGTTGTTCTCGTCAACGTCGATTGCAAGACAAAGGGTAGGTTCGCCATTTTCGTGGGGTTTGAGATTTTTGATTTCAAGAGTATCAAGATACTCCGCGTTTTCCATGGAACCCGTTTCAGTTCTGTATACCTCAACCTGAACTTTCGTCTGGTTGTCCATTACAGTCGTAAGGTCGAGCGTTCTCTTTTCCGGATTTCCTTCTTCCAGCAATGGATAGAAACTTCCGTCAGCAAGTTTGATTCCAATAGATTTCATATTAAACCTCTTTGTCCCAGTGTCGCAAAAAAAACTTCTGCTATTAACTTATCGGCATTTAAAATCTGAAATTGAGAGTAGAAAATAGAAAAATCTCATTCATATTGAAGGCCGTCAGTACTTTCCGACTGGGAGAGATATAGTTTAACTGATGTTTGCAACACTTTTTTTGAAAGTTGATTATTTATTCCATTTGAAAAAGTGTTGCAGTTTTATACATTGGATTGCGCGAAGGAAGAAAGAGACTGGCGGCAAGACTCTGAGCTCGGAATGATAGTTTCCATGCCGGGCTCTGCGTCTAGCGAACCAGTGAGCGGTGCCGTCAGTACTTTCTGACTGGGAGCAATATAATTTATCAGATATTTGCAACACTTTTTTTATTGCCACTTTTTTCTTTTCAAATATTTTTCATTTTTCTATTGACACAAGTGAATATTATGTATATTATGCACTTACTTTCTTGGAGCGATGTCTGAGTGGTCGAAAGTACCTGTCTTGAAAACAGGCGTGGGGAGACCCACCGGGGGTTCGAATCCCTCTCGCTCCGTAAACTAAAAGGCACAGCTTTTTAGGAATTGGAGACGTGGTAGAGCGGTAATACAACGGTTTGCTAAACCGTCGGTTCCTAAAGGGCCGGGCAGGTTCAACCCCTGTCGTCTCCGCTACTAGAACAAGGAAACTTGCTTTAGCAGCAAAAAATCCAAGTTCTTATGAGATTGTAGCTCAGCTGGATTAGAGCATCACCCTGCGGAGGTGAGGGTCGCACGTTCGAATCGTGTCAGTCTCACGAATCAAGCACTCGATAATTTTCGGGTGCTTTTTTGTTTTAAACCAGCTCAAAAAAAACAATGATTCGAAGCGTAAACTTGAGGCAGGTGCGTATGATGCCCATTTCTGCGGCTTTGAATAATTTGCCCATTATTCCGCCTTTTTTGCCCTATGTGGTGTCTTGATTTTTCCCCGTCGTTACAATGAAACCATGAAATTCGAAAAATCTTATTTTAATTCCATTTTCAAAATTGCGGTTCCACTGATCCTGGCAAATGTCATAAGCCAGATCCAGATGATCATCGACAAGGCATTCCTCGGCCAGATGAACGACATCTATCTTAGCGCAATCGGAAATGTATCAAGTCCGGTATGGACTACACTGTCATTCTGTTTTTCCGTAGTAATCGGTTCTTCCATAATAATCAGCCAGAAGGTCGGTGCAAAGGAAACCGCGGAAGTCGAAAAATATTCCGCCTCAATGATCGTGTGGACAAATGTTGCTCCGGTACTGCTTTTCATTTTCTGGTTCTTCTTCAGCGGATATGTCTACCGGGCAATGGGTGTTTCTGAAAATGTTCTTCCACTTTGTGTTGAGTATACAAGATTTTATGCACCTTCGATTCTTCTCGTCGGACTGCAGTCTTCAACAATGGTGATCATGCAGACTTCAAATTATACGAAGCCTATGATTTTTTATGGAATCATTCGCGCCGGCCTGAACATTTTCCTCGACTGGGTGATGATTTTTGGCCACCTAGGATGTCCTGCCATGGGAATGAAAGGTGCTGCCATCGCTACAGTGATTGCTGAGTATTCCGGTATGATCTATGCATCCTTCATCTTCTTCTCAAGCAAAAAACTTTTTACGAGACCTTCAATGGCTGCCGTGAGAAAATCTTCTCCGCTTCCTTTCCTGCGTTCCGTGAAACTTGGAATCAATACGGCCTTTGAGGATTTCATCTGGAATGGAACCAACCTTGTTCTCATCGTCATCCTCAATTCCATCAATGAAATGGCAGCCGGAATCTATTCCATGATTTTTGGTGTTGAACTTCTCGTTGTCGTTGTAATCGGTTCTTTCGGAAATGCAACCCTTACCTTGACCGGAGAAGCCGTAGGTGCCGGAGACAGAAAAAAATATGCCGGTACGGTTCTTTCAGCCGGAACTCTTTCAGTTCTGGTTTCTCTCCTTATGCTTGCAATCTGTCTGGTCTTCCCGGAAGATATCATCGGATTGTTCTCAAAGGACCAGGAACTTATTGCCGGCTGCGGAATCTATCTCCTTCTCATGTGTGTCAATCTCTACGGAAAATCCGGAAACATCATCATCGGCAGTGCCATCCGTGGAAGCGGTGATACAAGATGGATGTTCTTTACCCAGCTTGGTGGTTCAGTAGTAGTGATTTCTTCTGCCCTTGTATTCGTGCGCGTTCTCGACATGGGAATTGCCGGAGTCTTTGCGGCCATCATTACAGATGAACTTACACGTGCCGGCGTAAATTACTTCAAGTACAGAAAGATAGCTGCAAAAATCTAGGAACTGTTTGCGGATCATATAATGTGTTATAATTGAGAAATGCTAGATTTTTTAAGTTACAGCAGAATGCAGATAGGATGTCTTGTTTTTCTCACCTATGTCGGATTCCTCCTCATCAGAGGCAAGGATGAAGATACGGAATGCAACATTTTCGCCGACCTGCTTCTGGTGTTTGGAGGAATCTGTGTTGTCTTTGATGCAATAACCGCATGGTCCGTAAATAATCCTGCCATTGTTTCCATGAGGGCGAACATGGTCCTTCATGGGATATTCTACATCCTTCTGGAGACGGAACTCTGGCTCATGTATTTTTATTTCCGTTCCATTGCAAACAGGCTTCCGGATTCAAAGGGGCAGAAGGTTTTTTTTGTGGTCCTGTTGGTGAACAGTACAAATCTGTGTAGCCGAAGTTAACCTGACCATTATCTATCTTCCGGAACTCAAAATCGTTAAGGGAAAGACAACAAACTATTCCTATGGAATTCCGGTCTTCATAGTTTTTTCGATGGTCCCGCTCTTCCTGTTTTTCGTCTTTGTCTTTGGAAGAAAATTTTTCATGAGAAGCGACCCGATGAAAAAACTTGCCTTCAAGTCATCCTTTGTAGCCGTTTCAATTTTCACGATCATCCAGCTTTTGTTTCCTGAGTCTCTAGTTACAAGCCTTAACGTCACTCTTCTTGTGCTTTCAGTTGCACTCAACAGTGAGAATCCGCTTTTTCTAAAACTTGAACGTTTGACCAGAAAGTATGAGCTTGAGAAAAACTATTATGACCGCCTTGATGAAATAGAGCAGAGACAGTCCATCATACGTCATGATGAGAAGCACTACCTTGCGGCCATAGCCGGTCTTTGTGCGGAAGGAAAAACCGAAGATATTGAAAAGCTTTTGAACGTAATGAACATTGAACTTCAGAAGAATACTCCAAAAAAATATGTCCGGAACAGAATTGTAAATGCCCTGCTGAATGAAAAGGAAACTCTTGCGACAAGGGATTTCGTGAACATTGATTTTCAGATTGAGCCTGAAGTTGAACTTGAAGGTTTCGCTGAAATTGATCTCATAGCAATGTTTGGAAATCTTATCGACAACGCAGTCCGTGCTGAACGGGAGTGGCAGGAAAGCATCGGTCGCAAATGTGATTCCGCAGTTGGAATCAAACTTTTTGAAACTGATGGTAATTTCATCATGTTCATTGTTGAAAACCATTTCAGAAAAATAGAAACAAAAAACGGCAGGATAGTTTCCACGAAGGATCAACCTGGACAGCATGGAATCGGACTTTTTAATGTCAGGCTTCTGTGTGAAAAATACGGCGGAGTCTACGATATGGAAATAGATGACGGAGTCTTTACGGCAAGCATCTGCCTGCCAAAAAAAGGGAGATGAATCAGCCGGTCGCTGGTGTTCCATGCCCGATGCTGATGCGGAGTTTTATAGGAGTAAAAAATGTACGAGATTGTAATTTGTGA
>CALELJ010000268.1 GCA_937902445.1 uncultured Treponema sp.
GTTGTCTGCGTTGAGGTTGTTCCAGATTCTGTCTGTAAGCTCATCAATGTTTCCCTTGAGTTCAACAAGCTCAGGCTCTCCCTCAAAGCTTGGAAGCGGTGAACCGTTGCCCATGTATGTATGGATGTAGCGGCCTGCTCCTTCCTTTGGATTGCTGTAGTCATATGTAAAGCGGTTGCATCTTGAACCGTCCCCGCCATCGCTCTTGAGAATCGACATTGAGAAATCAAATTTTCCGCCTTCAACATTCATGAGACCTGAGATGCGTGGTGTATAGTTTGGTGCGTCATCTTCGAATTCGCGGCAAAGAAGGGACTGTTCGAAGGTCTTTCCTGCCTTGAGTCCGTCGTTGATGGTGTCTGTCTGGTCACCGTTTGTTACGATTGTTCTGTTTCCAAGAACACGGACAGGCCAGTAGATGATAAGATGAGGATCAACCATTTTTGATTCATCAAATGCCTGCGTGCGGAGTCCTTCACCGTCTTCAACAAAAACACGGTTGCGGCTGTTTTCGCTGCGACCCATGATCCAGTATGCAGAAACCGCATATTTTCCGTCTTCAGACTTGCCGATAACGATTCCGCGTCCAGGATATTCATTCTCAGAAAGTGTCTTTTCAAGATTCTTCAAGTTCATAGCAACTCCTAATTAAAATCCGCATCAAAATATAGTGTTTCAGTCTCAGCGGCATGGCGAATATTATCATGCAGTAAAAATGAAGACAAGACGGCCTGACGGAGTTCCGGCAGTAAAATTTAACCTATTGTTATTTAAACAAAAACATTTTTCATCCCTTTTGAATATATCAAATTGACACAGTAAATCTACAGTGATAAAATATGTAATCTCATATTCCGTGTATGGGACAACTGTTAAAGAAAAAAAATTAAAAGGACGATTAAATTCCATGAGCGAAGTAATCAATTTCACAGAAACAAAAAAGAAAGAAAGTTCAAAAATCGGTGCTGTAATCATTCTCGTCATTTCAGCCCTTGTTTTCCTTCCATTCGGTGCAAGTGCTATCTTTGAGTCGATTTTCAACAAGCGCCAGGTCAATACATTCGGTTCATATGCCGGACAGAAAATCAGCTACGAACCAGGTTCATAGTTCTACAACGCAGCCGCAAACCTTGCCCAGAGCTACCAGTCTGCAGGCTACCAGCTCAACGAACAGACCTACTACTACATCCTCAACCAGGCTTTCAAGCAGACTGTTCTTGACATGGCAGTAACAGGTGCTGTAAAGGATTCTGGATTCACAGTATCAAAAGAAGCTGTAAACCGCGCAATCCTCCCTGCATTCACAGACGTTGACGGAAACTTCTCACAGAGAATCTACAATCAGGTGAGCCAGGCTGACATCGACAGCCTCAAGAGAAATGCTGAAGGTCAGCTTACATATTCACGCTACATCAACGACCTTTTTGGAACAGCAGATTCTTCAGCAAACGCAAAGATTTCCCTCTACGGAATGAAGAAGAGCGCCGCTGAAAAGCAGTTTGTAGCAAAGATGGCAGAAGAAAAGCATTCCTTTGAAGTTGCAGTTTTCAACACAGAAGACTATCCAAAGGCAGAAGCTGCAGAATACGGAAAGAAAAACGCAGACAAGTTTGTTAAGTACAACCTTTCTGTAATCACAGTTGACGAAGAATCAGAGGCAAAGGCAATCCTCAAGCAGATCAACTCAAACGAAATCACTTTTGCTGATGCCCTTGCAGTAAAATCACAGAACTACTACACAACTCCAGAAGGAAAGATTTCCGGAGAATATGCATACCAGATTGAAAATGCAATCGACAATGCCGATGACATGCCAAAGATTACAGAACTTGGAACAGACACAATCAGTGATGTAATCAAGACAAAGCGTGGTTATTCAATCTTTAAGGCAGACGGAGAAAAGGAAACTCCTGATTTCACAAAGGATGAATCAATTGACGTTGTACTTTCTTACATGAAGGCAAACGAAAAGGGAACAATCGAAGACTACTTCACAAACATTGCATCAAACTTCACATCTGAAGCAGCAATCACATCTTTTGACAAAGCATGTGAAAAGTTTGGCGTAACAAAGACAGACGTTCCTGCATTTGCAGTTAACTATGGAAACGCAAACCTCTACGCAAGAGGAACAGATGTTGAAGGTCTTGCTTCAATCGCAGGCAATGCATCAACATACAAGACACTCTTCTCTCTCAAGATGGATGAAATCAGTGCTCCATTCCTCCTTTCAGGAAAGATTGTTGTAGCAAAGTGTGTAGGCATCCAGTTTGATGATGTTGAGGACAACGCAAACTCCCTTGACCCACAGATTGAACAGGCAGACAGGAATTCTATGCAGGGCACTCTCATGGCAAGCGACAAGGTTGTTGACAACTTCTTCACAACTTACCTTGAGATGGTAAGCAACAACAGATAGGAATACTCTTGGACAGTTTGATCCAAAATGAAAAGCCCCGCCTGGTAAATGCCGGTCAGGGCTTTTCTCATTTAAACACAGTTGAATACAAAGGCCGCTATCTCTATTCAAAGTACAATCCGGTACGGGCAATTGAAGCTTTGATAGATTCATTTGAAATTCTTCCCGGAACGCTGGTGGTCATATTCTCCCCCCTGCTCTGGTATGGCTTTGAAAAACTTGCCGCAAAACTGACGGACAACTGTTCCGTGATTGCCATTGAAAGCGATGACCAGCTTGAATCCATAGCAAGGGATTCATCAATTCCATTTTCCCATAAAAACTTTGAAGGTTTATTCAACATTAAAAACACAGTGGAAATTGAAGGGCGAATAAAGAATCTTGTCTCAACCGGAGTTATAAAAAGATCCCTCAGGATTGACTTCAGCGCAGGAGTCCAGTTTTCAAAGGAGCTTTACGATTATACGGCCATGGCAATTCAGGATGCGATAAGCGTCTTCTGGAAAAATCGCCTGACGCTGGTGAAAATGGGGCGGCTCTTTTCTAAAAACCTTTTCAAGAACCTGCAGAAAATGAAGGATGCCCTTCTCCTTGATGACATGAAGGAGACCATTTCAAAACCTTTGATTGTTCTTGGAGCCGGCGAAGGAATAGATACCATAGACTGGGAATCGATAGAGACAAAGGATTTTTTCATAATCTGTGTTGACGCATCCTTGCAGCCTCTTCTTGACAGGCACATTGTTCCGGATGCTATAGTCGGCATGGAAAGCCAGTACGCCATACAGAAAGTTTATACGGGGGTATCAAAGGCTCTTGAAATTTCAGACACACTTTTTTTTGCAGACCTTTCATCACGTCACGAAATAGTCGACCTGCTTGGAAAGAAAACTGTTTTCTTTGCCTCTAAGTATTCAGACGGAACTTTCTTCAACCGTTTGAAGGAAAAGGGAATTGTTGACGATTACATGATGCCTATGGGTTCCGTTGGGCTTGCTGCAGTCTACATAGCCTGCTCTCTCAGAAAGGATGAGAACATTCCTGTTTACGTAAGTGGCCTTGATTTCAGCTACAGCATTGGATCAACCCATGCAAAAAACACATCTGCACACAAAGGAAGGCTCATACAGTGCAAAAGAACCATTCCCGTTGAAAACTACGATGCCGCCTATGGACCATCATCTGAATATGCCGTGGACAAGCATGGAAACAGAATCATTACATTGAAGAACATGCTTTCATATGCACAGCAGTTCAGGATGTTTTTTTCAAAGACAAAAAACCTTTTTGACGCATCAGAAACCGGACTGGATCTTGAAGTTCAGCGGAAGAAAATCGGAGAGGAGAAAAACCTTATTTCAGAATCACCTTTCATCTACAATGCTACAAACCGCCTTTCATCATCTGCACTTGAATTCATTGCTGAGGAAAGGAATTCTCTTGAGCAGATAAAGGACCTTCTTTCTCAAGGTGAGAAATCTTCATTTTACGACGGAACCGGTCTGGAAATGCAGCTTAAAAAACTTCTTGAATGCAGGGAATACCTGTACCTTCACTTTCCAGACGGATACCGTCTTTCAATGGACACTTCATTTCTGAAAAGAGTCAGAGCTGAAGTGGATTTTTTCCTTAAATTGATGAAGCAATCCTAGTTGTCATCATTTTCCTTGAGGACCGCAAGGAATGCACTCTGCGGAAGTTCAACATTACCGGCCATAAGCATTCGCTTTTTACCGGCTTTCTGCTTTTCCAAAAGCTTTCTTTTACGTGTCACGTCACCACCATAACATTTTGCAAGAACATCCTTTCTTACAGGGTTGACAGTTTCACGGGCGATGATCTGTGCACCGATTGCTCCCTGGATTGCAACCTTGAACTGCTGGCGGCTGATTTCACCTTTGAGACGTTCGCAGACTACCTTGGCACGTTCTACTGCGGCAGGCCTGTAACAAAGCTGAGCCAGAGCATCCACAGGTTTGGAGTTTATGAGTATGTCGATCTTTATGAGATCCGTCGGGCGGTAGTCAATGACTTCATAGTCAAAACTTGCATAACCACGGCTGTATGACTTGAGCTTGTCATAAAAATCAAAAAGAACTTCCGAAAGCGGCATTTCATAGATGAGTTCAACACGTTTTTCATCAAGATAACTCATGTTGGTCTGGGCACCACGTTTCATGCGGCACAATTCCATGATGTTTCCAAGGAATTCAGTAGGAGTAATGATTGAAGCCCTGATATATGGTTCCTGAGACGAATTGATCTTTCCATCCGGGAAGTCGGCAGGATTGTCAACGTAGAATTCTTCCTTTCCCGCAGGAGTAACCTTGTAGCGGACACTTGGAGCGGTAAAGATTACAACCTGGTCAAAATCACGCTCAAGACGTTCCTGAACGATTTCAAGATGAAGAAGGCCAAGAAATCCGCAGCGGAACCCGTTACCGAGGGCAAGGGAATTGTCTTTCTCATAGACAAGGGAAGCATCGTTGAGCTTAAGCTTTTCCATGGCTTCCTTAAGTTCCTCGTAGTCATTGGAATCGATCGGATAGATGGATGAGAAGACAACCGGCTTTACATCCTTGAATCCTGCAAGGGGAGCCTTTGCCGGATTTGCGACGGTTGTAATGGTATCGCCAACTTTAACATCGGAAACTGTCTTGATGCCTGCAATGATGTATCCTACATCGCCAGCTTCGAGAACACCGGTCTCTTCGTAGTTGATCTTGAAGATTCCACACTTGTCAACCTTGTACTCAGTGTTGGAACTCATAAAGCGGATTATGTCACCGCATCTGACAGTTCCTTCCATAACACGGATGTGAACGACAACACCACGGTATTCATCATAATGGCAGTCGAAAATCAAGGCCTGCAAAGGTCCGTTCACATCACCTTCTGGAGGCGGAAGTTTTGTAACGATGGCTTCGAGAAGTTCGTCGACCCCCTCACCTGTTTTTGCACTGACAAGCTGGGCATCGGCACTGTCCAGACCAAGATCCTTGTCTATCTGTTTTTTGACGCTTTCAACATCGGCGCTTGCAAGGTCTATTTTGTTTACAACAGGAACGATTGTAAGGTCCTGTTCCATTGCAAGGTACATGTTGCTCATGGTCTGGCTTTCAACACCCTGGGTGGCGTCAATGAGAAGAAGAGCACCTTCGCAGGAAGCAATGGCACGGCTTACTTCATATGAAAAGTCTACATGACCCGGAGTATCGACAAAGTTCAATTCATAGTCATGACCATCCTTTGCATGATACGGAATTGTTACAGCCTGACTTTTGATTGTAATTCCACGCTCACGCTCAATATCCATATTGTCAAGAATCTGGTTCATCATCTGGCGGTCTTCGATGATCTTTGCATGCTGGATCAGACGGTCAGCAAGGGTTGACTTACCATGATCGATGTGCGCTGTGATACAGAAATTTCTCTTATATTTTAATTCAGTCATATTTTTTCCTTTTTGAACTTAAAAATAATTCGGGCTGTCCATCGGAGCAGGAACCCTCATGCTCACGTCAAGAAAGCCATTTTTTCTTTTCTTTGCATAAAGCGTAACCATTGCGGCAGACTTGTCTTCTGAAAATGTAATGTCAGTTACCTGAACCGGATCATTTTCACTGAACCCCGTCTCATCTGCAACGGAACCCTTTATTATGCTAACGATATTATAAGACCTCTTGTTTGTAGTAGAGGAATTAACCATTTTCATGCCGAACATCGGATAGAAGGCATTCTCAAGCAGATCATGCCTGAAAATTTCATAGCCTGGAGACGATGGCCTTTTTTCAAGATAGACAATTCTGTCTTCCGTGCTGCCTGATTCCGTAAGCACGGTGACTTTAGTGATTATGTTGGACTCAAGTTTCATGGCACCAACATGAAGCTGATCCAGTGAAGACACAGGAACTCCATTTACAGCCACAATCACGTCATCCTTTTTAATACCTGCAAGATCGGCACTTCCGCCTGGCAGACAGTAATAAACATGAACTCCTTCTCTTTTGGCACCTGCACCAGGAAGTCTCTTTGTTTTTCCGTAGGCGGAAATCCATGGATGCTCCCTTTCACCACCGGCATACAGAAACGGAAGTTCATTTTTGAGGTACTCAACAGGAATGGCAAAATTCAGCCCCTGGAAGTTAGGTACTCCGGCAAAAACAATTGCCTGAACGCGCCCCTGCTCGTCAATAAGAGGGCCTCCGGAATTTCCAGAGTTTACGGCGGCATCAATCTGGAATACAGTTCCGGCTGTAAAAAGCTGTCTGTCAGTGGCAGAAATGATACCGCTTGTAAGTGTCTTTTCAAGCCCCAATGGAGAACCTATGGCATAAACCTTGTCTCCGACCGAAAGATCCTTTGACGATCCAAGGGCAAAAACATAGGGGGCTTCAATTTCAGTTTTCAAAAGTGCGATGTCCAGTGTATGGTCATAACCGACAACCTTTGCAGGAATTCTTGTATCAGGATCGTCAGCAAGTTTTATATAAAGCCTTGCATAGCCTTCATATTTCTTGTCCACCATATCTGAAATGACATGATGATTTGTTACGATATAACCATTTTCCGAGATAAAAAACCCACTGCCCAGAACAGAGTCAGCATAGCCTACTCCACGCTGAATCTTGATTCCCTTGTCAACGTAGACTGTAACAGTACCGCTGATCATTTTAGCGACAGAAGCATTAGCCACGGAAGCCTTTGAACTGCCTGGAACATCCTTGTACAGTGTGTTTTCAATCTGCTGTTCCGACATCTTCATGTTCGCTCCGGAATATGAAACTGCGCTCAAGGACCTTGCGATCCTCAGGGCATCGGAAAGATTCTTTTCGGCGATGTTAAGGTTAAGTTCCTCAACAGCCTTTTCACAGCATTCATCAAAAAGAGACCTTGAATCAGGAGTGCCTCCAAGTTTTTCCATCATCAGCCTTGAACGCCACAAAGCCTTTATCGAATTTACCTGTGACATTTTCCTGATGTAATCGAACTGTTCCTTCACGACATCGTCTTCAGAATAATCGATGGGAACAAAAACATCCTTTGGAGGAACTATGGAACTGCATGAGAAAAAAAACAGGCAGAAGGAATATCCGAGAGAAAATAAAACTTTTCTTGTGCTATGAATTTTCATTTTATTCCTTTTCTTCCGGCTGAGGCAGATCCGCCTCAACAAGAACGCCATAGTTTACATTACCGATACGGACACACAAAACCCTGCATCCGTATCCTTCAACAATAACGGAAAATCCCTGGGATCCCTTTTCATCAAGAACAGCGACAGCTTTCTTTTCGATGGCTGAATATTTCTTCCCGTTGAAGTCCTTTTCATTTTTTGCAAGCCAGTAGAAACAGTCAGCGGAACCCTTCACGATATCAAGTTCCTCACTGCCGCTCTTGACTTTCACAGGATTTCCATCTCTTGTGCTTACGGTAACAAGTTCATTTTTTGGACTCAGATAGAACATGGAATCTTCATTTACAGAAACAGATCCATCATCTTTTTTTTCAACAGGATAAACAACATGCCTTACGTTCCATGTTCCGCTTGAATCAGTATCCCAGGAAGTAACCTTTCCACCATGGGCAAGATATTCTTCAGTAAAATCAGGAACAGTATCAGCATTTGTATCAACCTGTACCATTCTCAGATAGAATTCAGCACCAGCAGAAGGTACTCCGTAAAGGCTCTGCATTATGACCCTTTCATCCTGCAATGAATGGACTTCCATTGTTCCGTCGAGATCAACATCATAGAATTCAGTAGTCTCAAAAACACCGTCCCTGTCACTGTCCACAACCCTGAGCACAGGAATATTTGACTCAAACTGGGCCTGTGCATAAAGGACATCATCCTTGTAATACATGGACTGCTGGACGTTCCCATGGAGAAGGACAAAATGAATTCTCTCACCATTTTTTCTTGTGGTGTCAATTTCAAAAGAAGATGCAGCATCAAGAAGCTGAGCATTGGAAATATTGCATGTAGCGGAATTAAGTACCGGATAGAAAAATTCAATTCCGGTTTTGTCTGAGACAACATCGTCCCTGCGCATTTCAAGCGGCGTCCAGAGCAAAGTTTCGCCTGCAAAAATAAATTTTTCACCGGAAGCCCTGTCATCATCCGCATTGAACTGAACTGAACTCAGATATGGAAACTGGCTCCAGGAAAATTTCATGTTCTTTTCTGAAAGAGATCCATCAACAGGAACACCGAAATCACAGTTGATTGTCCATTCAATATTTCCGTCCTGGTTGAGGTCGCAGATGATTTTCTCAGGACGGCCACGCATATACTTGACCACGATGTTCGTGTTGCCATCGCCTTCTGTGTCCTGCAGGAAAGTTCCGTCAAAAGACTCAAGATATTTTGCGGCATACTGGATGACATTTTTTTCAGTAACCTGAGAAAGGAAATTTCTGAAAAGTTCTACGTCAATCTGGTCATCAGCAAAATTACATATGTAGTCAAAGGCCTGCTGCTGATCAATGAGACCTGCCTTCAAGGCTTCGCAGGCATAAAGAGGATGTTTCAGACCTCTTGCGGAAAAAGACTTAAGGAGGCGCTTCTTGACCTCACCTTCGGCAAAGCTTGCACCATAAATTTCAAGTTCAGCATCCTTATCAGGAGAAGCTTCCTGATACTGGGTTATCTGAGAAATGAAATATTCAGCAATTCTTTTTGACGAGGCATCAAGTTCACCTGGCTTCTCGTTTCTGAAAAAAGCAAGGGGAAATCTTGTATCAGCCGGATAGATCCTTCTTGCACCGTCAATCTTGTTTCTTGCCTTTGAAACGGATGCGCTGTCACCAAGTCTGTAATAGGTCTTTACGCGGATGAATTCCGCATCTGATGAATAGAGGACAGGTTTGGCATCCAGAAGTTCCAGAGCTTCCTGAAGGCGTTTTGTCTCACAGAGAATATCTGCCGTCATCAACCTTGCATTGTCACGGTTATAGTTTACCCAGTTATCCTTTTTGAGGGATTTTTCAAGAACCGGAAGAATTTCATATCGTGTCTGACCGGAAGCAGTACCGCAGGCAGCAACCATGTACCACAGGTCGGAAATGGAATCATCATAGGCAATTCCAAGTCTGGCCTGGGACAATGCAGCCTCATAGTTCCCCTCGGAAACATAACCGGTCGCATTTGAAAGGCACCTCAAGGCAGTCCGTCTGTTTGCAAGATCAGCACTGTCTTTGAGAGAGTCTCCAGACCTTATAGGTTCAAGAGCATAGGCGATAAACGAAGCTCCAAGTAAAAAAACACTTATTAATTTTTTCATTTATTTATCCTGTGACAATCCAGTCTTTGAGCCCACAAAGGCTTCCCCATATACATTTTATTTTCTGCAGGTCCTCTTTCCGTTCAGATGAAAGTATCTGCACAAGCGGAACACTGTCACGTGCACCACCAGCTTTCCATTCAGACAGTATTTCTGAAACGGCCTTGTAAGACCCGTCGCTGCATTCTATTTTATCACCGCTTTGCCTGCTCCTGATCGCAAAGGGAAAATTCAGCCCTTTCAAAGCCAGAGATTTTCCACCGCAGGTCAAAACAACGGAATCTTCCGTCAGTTCAATTTTAAAGACAAATTTACCGGCAGAAAAAATTCCAGGTTCTTCTATTATAGCAAAAAAACCTTCTTCTGTCGCTACCTTGCTTTTCTTTTCAAGAACAAGCTTTCCTGAAGCAAGGGAAATTGAAATTCCGGCACACTCTTCTTTTTTCTTTTTTTTCGCATTGTCCCCGTCAATCCATCTTTCAATGAATCCATACGGAACTCTTTTAAGCGCACCGAGTTTCTTGACGCTTTCCAAAAGGGCCCTTGACCTTAAGGCACGCTCAAGACTGAAAAAACGCCCGGCATCAAGGGCAATTCTGTCTTCCCCTTCATAAACGGAAATTTCCTTAAGGACATCCTCAACACAATGTGCAAGAAATTCATTGTCAGCGAAGCTTTTCTGCGATAGTGAACAGAGGGCCTTCTGCCATCCTCCAAAATTTTCATTAAGTACGGGAACAAGAATGTTCCTGATTCTGTTCCTGAGCATTGAGTTGTCATGGTTTGTTGAATCAGTCCTGTACGGAACTTTTATCTCACCAAGATATCCTTCAATTTCTGAACGTGAAATTTCCAGGAGAGGCCTTAAGAATTTTCCCCTTGAAGACGGAATTCCAGAAAGGTCACTGCTGCCCTGCAGGAACCTCATTATGACAGTTTCAGCCTGATCATTTTTATTGTGGGCAAGACAGAGAAAATCCACGTCCTCATTTTCCATGAATTCATTGAACTTTTCATACCGTAGCTTTCTTGCACTGTCCTCAACACCACATTTTTTTTCGGCTGCAAATTCAAAGACCCTGCCGGATCTGATTTCCATTCGAAGGCATTTTACTCCGATTTCACTGCATAGCTTTTCAGTAAATTCCGCATCACCACAGGTTTCTTCCTGAGGACGGATATTATGGTTTACTGTAACTGCCTTAAGTAAAATTGCTGGCGGGAGTATTTTTTTCAGAGCACAAAGAAGAGACACGGAATCAGCACCACCAGATACCGCCACACCGATGACACGGCAGTCTTCCAGTGAAGCTCCTGTCAATGAAAGAGACTTTAAAAATCCTTCGAGCACTTTTTTTTCAAAAATTTCCCGCATGTCTTCCCCAAAAAAAAAGCTGCCCAGAAAAAACTAAGGGCAGCCTTAAAAATGCTATCTGATAATCAGATTACTTTTTTGGTGGTGCAATTGATACAACAACAGAAGCTGGTGCTGTAAGAACTGTTACCTTGTCACCAAGGTTAAGGTCAGCGATTGTGAACTTCTGACCAATTTCAAGCTTGCTTACGTCAGCAGAAACTGTTTCTGGCATGTCCTGTGGAAGAGCCTTGAGGATTACTTCAGGAACGTGCTTAACCATGAATCCACCCTTGAGTACACCAGCAGGTGTTCCAGCAAGGTGAATCTTCATCTTTGCCTTGATTGCCTTGTTGCCGCTTACAACATGGAAATCAGCATGGAGAACCTTGTCAGAAAGGATGTCATATTCTGTATCCTTAATGAGAGCTGTCTTTTCTGCACCGTCAACCTTGAGTGTAACAAGAGTTGTCTTTGTGATTGATCTCCAAGCCTTTTCGAATTCGCCAGAAGCGATTTCGAGCATTGTAGCTTCACCCTTCTCATCGTATGCAACTGCAGGAATCTTTCCTTCAGCACGGAGAGCCTTTGCATACTTCTTTCCTGTTTCTTTGCGTGTTGTAGCATTGATAACAAAACGTTCCATTTTTAGAACTCCTTAAAATTTTTTTTCAAAATAAAATACTAGGCCGGCAGGATTCGAACCGGCGAAATGATGGCACCAAAAGCCATTGTCTTACCACTTGACGACGGCCTAAAAATATATTCAAAAAGTCCCGGCGAACTAGTCGTCAGCACTTCCTGTTCCAACTTCTACATGACCTGCATTGTATTCATCAAGAATCTTTGACTGAATTGCATTGCGAAAGTCAGGACTGATTGGGTGAGCAACATCCTTGTATTCACCGTTGGCAGTCTTGCGGCTAGGCATAGCGATGAAAAGACCAGAAGTTCCTTCGATGATTTTCACATTGTGAACAACAAAGCAGTCATCAAATGTGATTGTAACATAAGCCTTGAGCTTACCTTCAGCTTCAACCTTGCGGATACGTACATCTGTAATCTGCATAAGCTTCTCCTTTGAAGTAAAAATTTTCCCGGCAAACACCGCGAACTAATACTCATATTATACAGGACTTTTCGAAATTCGGAAATAAATTTCTATTCATTCCTGAGGCTGCGAAAGCACAGTTACATATTCACGCTCAAGCAGATTTTTTGCTTTCAGCGCATCGCTTTTGTCATCAAACACACCAAAGACCGTAGAGCCGGAACCGGACATGTCCGCAAACACAGCACCACACTTCTTAAGTTTTTCAAGAGCAGCCGCCACCTGGACGTACTCTCTTGCAACAGGAACCGTAAAATCATTTACAAAATTCCAGTCGCATATTTTTTTTCTGTAGATCGACTCGGGATTTTCCCCCTGGACGAATCCACATTTTTCCATTTCCATGTCAACCAGACAGTAGGCGGTTTTTGTTGAAACCGAAACGCCAGGCAAAACAAGAACAACAGAAAAATCATTTCTGCATTCAATCTGACGGACTTTCTCACCCCTGCCCTCAACATATGCCGCATAAGGTTCAAAGTGGGAATATCTTTTTTTTCCGTCAGCGTTCAAAGCGTGGGTAAAAAAGAAAACGTCACTTCCGACCCTTCCAGCAATCTGGTTCAAGGAAGAAAAGTCAAGCTGAGTGCCAAATAGATTGTCAAGGGATTGAATAAAAGATGAAGCATCACTCGATCCGCCCCCCAATCCACCGCCAGCAGGAATCCTTTTCTTTACAGAAACGCGGACTCCCTTGTCTATGCCAGTCAGCACGCAGAAAGCTTTGTATGCCGCAGTAAACGTGTTTTCCTCCGGAAGAGGAAATGCATCACATTCAACACGACAGGTATTTTTCTCACCTTCAAGGCTTACCGTAATCTCATCGAAAAGACAAACGGTCTGAAAAACACTCTGTATATCGTGGTAACCGTCCGCCCTTTTTGGAAAAACCTTGAGACCAAGATTTATTTTAGCAGGCGCCGGAACAGTTATACTGTCACACATACGAATAACAATCTATCAAAATGCACAACTTAAGTCAATGGAAAAACAGCCACAAACCTTCAAAAACAGTGGCTTTATGCCCATCCACAGCCCTTCAGCCTCATTGACAAAAACATGGCTCTTCTTTAATCTATCAGACAGTTAAGCAACATAAATCTTTAAGAGGTTCCCCATGTTCAATGATGATGATGTAGACATGTTTTCAATGAGCGGTTTCGAAGATGATTTTTCTGACGAAATGGAAGATGACTTTGATGATTTCGCAGATGATGAAGAGTCAGATGAATACGGAGACGATTTTGAAGACGACATGCTTGAGGATGACGCTTCTGTAGACGACGACTACACTGATGAAGACGACTACGACAACCACGAGGCTGAAGATGGTTACACAAGGGAAAGTTTCGACTACGACAAGTTCTACGGAATAGAGGACGAAATCGAAGAAGATTCTGATCCTGCCGACATGGACGACATGTAATCAAGATAAATTGAGAGGTGCTTTACGAAGCACCACAAGGTAAATGAAAAAGACTGCCTGGCTTTCCAGACAGTCTTTTTTTATTCAACCTTCATTTCACAGCATTCAGCTGAAAGATTATTTAATCTTTTCTCCTGCGTGCCAAAGCTTCTCAAGTTCATAGAAGTCTCTTGCTTCCTGGCTCATGAGATGCACAACCACAGGTCCAAGGTCGATGAGATTCCATTCATCACCATGAGGTCCCTTGTTATGTGTCTGATGAATCTCAAGATCAGAACCCTTTACATAGTCCTTTACGGTCTTGTAAAGTCCCTGCCAGTGAGGTCCACTTGTAATAGTTACAATGATAAAAAAATCAGTCCAGCTGTTGAGCTTTGAAACATCAAGAACGGTAACATCCTGACCTTTTCCATCTTCCATCAATCCGGCAATTTCCAATGCCATTTCCTTAATTGTCTTTGCCATATCTTCCTCTAAATAAGTGAATCCCTGAAATGCAATTTTAAGAGATTCCATAAATCGACACCAAAAGGTATCCCTAGCGGACAATACGTCCGTCGAAATCCTTTCCCAAAACTATTGTAAAGTCGGCTTGAGCAGAACCTGAACTTTCATACGAAAAATCCTCATCGACAATGTTCGTACAGCGGATGAAGTTGCCCAGAGCTTTGGCAGCCTCGCTGTTGCCGATGTGGTTGATGATGACTGTCTTCTCCGTCGCCGGAGCATTTGTCGTCTCCAGAACCTCATATCCGGCACTCTGCATGAGAAACGAAGTATTTCTTGCAAGTCCCTGGGTAGTGGTTCCATTTTGAATAACAAGAACATAAGCCCTGTTCTGGTTTCCGTAGTCACCAGTAATCAGGGAACTTATGGACTGGTTCATGACATCCTTGATGAGCTGGCCGTCATAGAGCGGAAACAAAAGAGTCTGCCCGCTTTCTACAGTTCGGCTTGAACCTGTAATCGTCTGAAGGACAATTCTTTCAGTCTCAATGTCTGAGACCTGCATCATCAGGCGGTAGAAATTGTCATAATCTATATTGGTCGTAAACCTTTTTGCAAAAACCGGAAAATTCTTTGGAGAATAAACCGATTTCTTGTTTTCACGAAAGGCGGCAAGAAGGGCTGTAAAGACGGCCTGTCTTCTGTCCTCAACATCGCTTTCATTTTCAGACGGAAGTCTGTAAGTCTCAAAAATCCTTATCTTGTCACCATCGAGGGAAACGGCACCACTAGGAAGAAGCCATTTCTCACCGTCAGGACCGATTTCATCCACCGGCATCGGGACAAAGACATTGAGGCCACCAAGATAGTCGGCAAAAAATTCCAGATCGCTCATGGAATACTCAACAGTAAAAGGAATTTCCTTTCCGACAAGTTTTTCTATTTCACCCCTGTAAGCATCGACGCCAAGTTCCTTGTAGACGGCATCGATTCTGTCGACACGGTTGATGCTCTTGAAAATCGCACCGGTATTTCCAAGGATATTGAACGAAACCGCCTGGTCAGAACCAGGACAATAGACAAAAATATCCGTGGAAAGAACATTCCTGTCATCATCTGTATGAATGAAAAGAATCTTGATTACAGGATCATTCTTCATGGTCTCCGAAATAGGATCGACCTTAAGTGAAATTGCAATCGTAACCGTAAGCGCGGCAATAATGGCAAGAATCGCAAGCAAAAAAATCGCGCTCTTTTTATCCCGTGACATCCTCATCGTCTAGTTACCGCCTGTTTTCTTTCTGAGGCTTTCCTGAAATTCAATGCTTGAAGGAGCAATTTTCTTTCCCCTTTCTTTCAGGTAGGCCATATTTTCCTCGACCACATAAAGGGTGAGCTCATCCAGTGACATGGCAAAAAGTTTTGCCCTGTATTCATCCGTAGAATGTTCCCTGCCCGGCTCAATCTTGTCTGCGGAATACACAACTTTTGCAAGGGGGCAAAGATCTGTTCCGCCGAAAGTATGAAGAGCCACAGCCTGGATGACATCGGGATCATGGACCCCAAACTTTTTTGAAAGAAGCACTGCCGCAGCCCTGCCGTGAAGCAAGGATGGCTTAAGTTTTTCAACCTCAGTCATTTCATTTCCATCTTCGGCAGCAAGAGCCATCATTTCTTCTTCCGGAATATTCTTGCATATGTCGTGGGCAATGCCTGCAAGATATCCTTTCCTTGCATCAATGCCGTAAAGACCGCACATGTATTCCGAAGTCTCAGCAACACGGACACTGTGCTCGTAGCGGCTCTGTTTTTCCGCCTGCATCGCAAACTGACGGATTTCTTCTATAAGCTGGTCAATGTTTTCCATAGATGTTTCCGTCCATAATATACTTGAAAACTTTTTGCGGAACAAGGTATCTGAAAGGAAGCCCCTTTGCAGCCCTGGTCCTTATGGCGGTGGAACTTACGGCAAGAAATTCATTCTCAAGAAAAATGGCATCCCTAAAAAAATCCATCCCATGAAAATCAATTTTTTCAAAGCCGGAACTCTTTGCACCGGCATAGCCGCCTGTTGCCCTGTTTGAAAAACTTTCATCTTCCTTCTGGTCTGGCCTGCGGCCTATAATCAGCTGGCATTTTTCCGAAAGCTCCCTGGCGTTTTTCCACAGATGGAAAGTCGCGGCCTGGTCATAACCAATTATGAGCCCAATTTTTCCGTCGAGCATGCCTTCATATTTTTTTGTCAGGAAACAGATGGTATCCCATGTGTACGAAGTTCCGCCTCTTTCAATCTCGCATTTTTCAAGAAAAAAACGCTGGTCATCTTCCACCGCAAGATCGACCATCGCAGCCCTCACCTCAGGACCGACTTCAAAGGCCATCTCCTTGTGGGGAGCAACCCCCGTGGGAACAAAAAGAATCCTGTCATAACCAAGGGATGCAACCTCATCAGCAAGAGCAAGATGACCTGTGTGGATGGGATTGAAAGTTCCGCCTAAAACAGCAATTTTCATTTGCCAGCAAACTCCAGTACCGCAGAAAAAAATCAGCCTTCACTTCCAGGAAACTGAACTTCCATTGAATCGTCAACGGAACGACCGGAAAGGAATTCACTTTTAGCGGTTTTTCCGGTATTTTCATCAACTTTCTTTTCAGCTTCCTTTTCCGCATTCATCCTGTCAACGAGAGAGACGATGGCAAGACGGGCCTCATTCATGTTCTGGCGTGACATCACCGAAACGGGAATGACCTTTACTTCAGGTTCACTCCGGCCAAGCTTCTCAACGATTTCCTGAGCCCTTTCCTCCGCTCCCTCAACATCAATCTTGTTGCAAAGAACGATCCTAGGCTTTTTTGTAAGGTCTCCGCCAAAACCGTCAAGAGCCTTGACCTTCACATCAACGACATCGGCCGACAGGGCGACCGTCGACATCAACGCGAAACCGAGAGCTAAAGTGATTTTCATGATGCGTATTTTACCAAATTTCAGCCGGCCGCGGGAGC
>CALELJ010000269.1 GCA_937902445.1 uncultured Treponema sp.
GGTCAGAAGATTCGTTCAAAGCTTTGAAAGCAGATCCTTTAATAATTGGTGTATCACCAGAGAATCCATATTCCTGGAGAGTATCTTTTACTTCTTCAACAACAAGTTCAAGAAGATCTGGATCATCAACCTGATCAACTTTGTTCAAGAATACGATGATCTTTGGTACACCTACCTGACGAGCGAGCAACAAGTGTTCACGTGTCTGTGGCATAACTGAGTCTGGAGCAGAAACTACGAGGATAGAACCATCCATCTGAGCAGCACCAGTAATCATGTTCTTAATGTAGTCAGCATGTCCTGGACAGTCGATGTGAGCATAGTGTCTCTTGTCTGACTGATATTCAAGGTGACGAGAGTTGATTGTGATACCACGTGCCTTCTCTTCTGGAGCATTATCAATTTCATCGTACTTGAGAACCTTGTCGCCGTACTTGTTACCACAATATGTTGTGATAGCAGCTGACAATGTAGTCTTACCATGGTCAACGTGACCGATAGTACCAACGTTCATGTGAGGTTTTGTTCTGTTGAACTCTTCCTTAGCCATGATTTTTCTCCTTGCCTTACAGTTTGAACTGCGGCATATAAAAAAATTATTTTATGTGTTGCACTTTAAGCCAGAAAACACCAAACCTGAAAGGCATCAGCATCTTCGCAACCACACTTTACCTATGTTAATGAGATGAACTAGATTGACTGGACAATTTATTTCACCTGTTTCATCTATTCGAAGCAGTTGTTCCGTATCACCTGTCATCTTCACGAACTGAAAACCGGTATGATATCAGTAACCTTCATTCACTGGCGTGAAATCCGTCAGAATCACCGAATCTCAGTTGTCTATATGGAAGAAAACTAACAGCTTTCTTCTCTGTATCCGGGTGTAGCAATCTGCTGGCTTTATCAGCTAGCTTTACGATCTCTACCAGACAGTCAAAAACCGTCCGTCTGACTTCTCAAAGAACCCGTCGTGCAGTAAGCACAACTTACCCATTAAGGGCGGTATACAATGCCCATTTTATACTATTTATTTGAAATATGTTCAATAGGGAAAATGATTTTTTATAGGAATTTCTTGAATGTCATCAAACAGCCTTTTACGGCAATCAATCAACAAAAATAAAAAAAAAGACGCCCAAACCGGGCGCCTTTGTCAGTCTTGGGGAATCCCCTTTGACTAGAAGCGGAAGTGTGCAAAAGCCTTGTTTGCTTCTGCCATCTTGTGTGTATCTTCCTTCTTCTTGTATGCAGAACCTGTGTTGTTGAAAGCATCGAAGATTTCAGCAGCAAGTGTTTCTGCCATACCATGACCGTTGCGTGCACGAGCTGCTGCGATCATCCATCTCATTCCGAGAGCTTCACGACGAGCTTCACGGATTTCGATAGGTACCTGGTATGTTGCACCACCAACGCGGCGAGACTTAACCTCTACGCTTGGCTTTACATTATCAAGAGCCTTCAAGAATACTTCGAGAGGATCCTTGTCAGTCTTTGTCTTAAGCTTGTCGAGTGCATCATAGATAACGCGCTGGCAAACTGCTTTCTTTCCATCAAGCATCATGCGGCAAACAAACTTAGAGATTACCACACTGTTGTATCTTTCATCCGGCATAACTGGACGATTAACTGATTTCTTATGTCTTCCCATAGTTAAACTCCTCTTAAAAATTATGCCTTAGGCTTTTTAGCACCGTACTTAGAACGAGCGCGCTTGCGTCCGTCTACACCGAGAGTATCTTTTGTACCACGGATGATGTGATAGCGTACACCAGGAAGGTCCTTAACACGTCCACCACGAACGAGAACAACTGAGTGTTCCTGAAGGTTGTGTCCAATACCTGGAATGTAAGCTGTTACTTCAATACCATTGCTCAAGCGAACACGAGCAATCTTACGAAGAGCCGAGTTTGGTTTCTTAGGTGTCATTGTCATAACGCGAGTGCAAACGCCACGCTTCTGTGGGCAAGACTGAAGGGCTGGAGCCTTAGTTCTTTTTGCAGATGACTGACGACCTTTACGAATTAACTGATTAATTGTAGGCATCGCCTATTCTCCTATTTTAATTGGGCAGCACTCCCAAAAATAAAACAAAACAAGTTAGAAAATTATACTGAATTCCCCAAATACCGGTCAAGGGAATTTGCAGGAATTCAGTAACTATAAGTGACAAATTCCGTGGAATTTTCATGAATTCTTTTGAAATTCAAAAAATTCTACAAAATTCTCAGGCAGGCAAGACGGAACCAGATAGTTCCGCCTGCCAAAAACCTGAATTACTCGTCATCAGAAGCAGAGTCTGCCATTGGCTGTACAGCCTGCAAAGCCTCAGCTTCCTTCTGTTCAAGCATACGCTGTTCAAGGATTTCCTTCATCTTTGCATCAAGGTCTGTTGCAGAGTTGTCGGAAAGCTTTACGTTGCTATAGCGGCGGATACCACTACCAGCCGGAATTCTGTGACCGATGATAATGTTTTCCTTAAGGCCGTGGAGGTGATCCACCTTTCCTTCAATAGCTGCGTTTGTAAGTACGCGTGTTGTTTCCTGGAATGAACATGCAGAGATGAATGAATCTGCTGCAAGAGCTGCCTTTGTAATACCCTGGAACATAGGGCGAGCAATGGCTGGCTGTCCACCTTCAGAAATGACGCGTTCATTTTCTTCACGGAATGAATACTTGTCTACCTGCTGTCCATATCTGAACTTTGTATCACCTACAGAAATGACTTCAACCTTCTTGAGCATCTGGCGGATGATTGTACCGATATGCTTGTCGTTGATGTCTACGTTCTGTGCACGGTAAACGCTCTGGATTTCATCCATAAGGAAGTTCTGGAGGTTGTCTTCACCAAGTACTGAAAGTACGTCATGTGCGTCGATTGAACCGTCACAAAGCTTTTCACCTGCAACAACCTTATCGCCGTCACGAACGAGAAGACGCTTAACCATTGGAACAAGGTGGTTGAATTCCTTTCCGTATTCATCCTTTACGATAACTGTTCTCTTTCCCTTTACGATCTTACCGAAAGAAACTGTACCTGTGATCTGTGCGATTACAGCAGGATTCTTTGGCTTGCGTGCTTCAAAGAGTTCAGATACACGTGGAAGACCGAGAGTAATATCGTTAGCCTTTGCTGCAGCCTTTGCCATCTTGGCGAGTGTAGTTCCGGCTTCAACCTTACCCTTGTCCTTGATGTCGTTGCTCAAGAGAGCTCCAACTGGCATATGGTAAGATGCATATTCATTTCCGTCTTCGTCAGTGATGCGGATACGTGGCTGCTTTACATCAAGGTGGAGATCAGAGATACGGCGTTCAACGTTGCCTGTCTGCTTATCTTCCTTAACCTCAAGTGTAATGCCGTCAATGATGTCTTCATAGTGGATATAACCTGATACTTCAGCAATGATTGGTTCTGAGTATGGGTCGAATTCACCTACTGCCTCACGTGCCTTTGCGACACATTCAGCGTTGACATATTTTGAGTAAACAATTGAACCGTTTGCGATTTCAACATCCTGGTCATTGCTTGTAAGGTAAATTGTCTTTCCCCTGATGATGATGCGTCCTGCGTCAGAGGCAAGAACTTCCTGTCCCTTATGCTTGTAGATTACATTGTCCTTGCGAACACGTGCTCCATCAGCAACTACAACCTCGTCACCTGAATCAACAGTGTAAGTATTGAAGAGCTTTGTTACCACCATCTTACCACGACGAGTAAAGAGCCAGTCACCGTTCTTCTTTTCTACGTGTGTACCTTCAAGGCTCTGGATGAATACATCGTAGTTCATTGCGATGTGGTTGTCTCTCTGGCTTGATTCAGCGGCACCACCAGTATGGAATGTACGGAGAGTAAGCTGTGTACCTGGCTGACCGATTGACTGGGCGGCGATTGTACCAACAGCTTCACCGATTTCTACGATCTTGTTGCGTGCAAGGTCCTTACCGTAACACTTTACACAGATACCGTGCTTGCTTTCACAAGTAAGAACTGTGCGGAGTTTTACCTTTTCTACACCGGCATTGTCGATCTTTTCTGCAAGATGTTCATCGATGTACTGGTTTACGTCACAGAGGAGTTCACCTGTTACAGGGTCGATGATTCTTTCGATTGGATAGTGTCCTGCAATGCGCTTTGCAAGAGGAACCTTTACTTCCTCACCTTCCTTGATTGCCGAGTAATAGATACCGTTGATTGTACCACAGTCATCTTCATTGACAACTACATCCTGGGCAACATCGACGAGACGGCGTGTCATGTAACCTGCGTCGGCTGTCTTAAGGGCTGTATCGGAAAGACCCTTGCGGGCACCGTTTGATGAAATGAAGTATTCGATAACCGAAAGACCTTCCTTGAAGTTTGCCTTGATAGGAAGTTCAATGATTGCACCGTTAGGCTTCTGCATCAAACCACGCATAGCAGCAAGCTGTGAGATCTGCTTCTTGGAACCACGGGCACCGGAAATGGCCATCATGTAGATGGTATTGAATCCGTCTTTGTCCTTACCCATCTTGTCGTACATGAGGTTTGTAAGGTTGTCTGTAGTCTTTTCCCAGATAGCGATTGATCTGTTATAGCGTTCTTCTTCTGTGATGACACCGTCTTTGTTCTGCTTAACGATTCTTTCAACTTCAGCATTGGCTTCGTCAATCATCTGCTTCTTTTCAGCCGGAACAACGATATCGTCCATAGAAAGAGTTGCACCATAGAAAGTTGCATTCTTATAACCAGTTGCCTTGATTGCATCGAGCATCTGGATTGTAAGCCATGCACGGTCTACGGAATAGAGAGCCGGGATAAGTTTCCTTATCTTGCTTTCCTCCAGTGGAGTTTCTCTATTGAAGATTCTGTTGATTTCTTCAATTGCATCGTCATCATTCATTACCTTTTCGAGAGTTTCCGGATCCATTGTTGTGGCTCCGAATTTTTCTTCGATAAGGGCCTTGATGCGCTTGTCAGAAGTCTGTTCGTTGTGGTAAACGCTTTCGATCATCTTCTTGAGGGCCTTGTCTCCCATCTGCTCGTTGTAGAAGTCAACTTCTTCCGGCATTGATTCGTTGAATGCCATGCGGCCTGCAGATGTAAGGATGTATCTGTCCTCAGGATTGCTGTCCTTGTTTACACACTTGCCAAGAATGTTCTTGTGGATCTTGATTTCTGCCTGCCAGTCAATTGAACCTGAAGAAGCGGCGAGACGAACTTCGTCTGCAGAAGAGAAGAACTTTCCAGTTCCCTTTGCTTCCGGCTTGATTGATGTCATGTAATAGATACCAAGAACCATGTCCTGTGATGGAGCCACGATTGTGTTTCCGTTTGCAGGGTCAAGAAGGTTTCTTGCTGAAAGCATCAATGTCCAGCATTCCATCTGTGCAGCCTGTGTAAGTGGAACGTGGATGGCCATCTGGTCACCGTCGAAGTCGGCATTGAAAGCCTTACATGCGAGAGGGTGAAGCTTAAGTGCCTTTCCAGGAACAAGAACAGGTTCAAATGCCTGGATACCAAGACGGTGAAGTGTCGGAGCACGGTTAAGCATAACCGGATGTTCGCGGACTACTTCATCAAGGATATTGAATACGGCTTCATCTTCGCTTTCTACGAGAGACCTTGCCTTCTTGATGTTGAATACGATTCCGTTATCAACAAGCTTCTTCATGATGAATGGCTTGAAAAGTTCAAGAGCCATCTTTTCAGGAAGACCACACTGCCAGAGCTTGAGTTCCGGACCAACAACGATTACGGAACGTCCAGAGTAGTCTACGCGCTTACCGAGAAGGTTCTGGCGGAAACGACCCTGCTTACCCTTGAGCATGTCTGAGATTGACTTGAGAGGGCGGTTTGCAGCTCCCTTGAGAACACGCTGCTTGCGCTTTGAGTTGTCAAAGAGTGAGTCAACTGCTTCCTGAAGCATGCGCTTTTCGTTACGGATGATGATATCCGGAGCTGAAAGTCCCTGAAGCTTCTTGAGGCGGTTGTTTCTATTGATTACACGACGATAAAGATCATTAAGGTCAGATGTTGCAAAACGTCCACCGTCAAGCTGAACCATTGGACGAAGATCAGGCGGAATTACAGGAATTACGTCAAGGATCATCCACGATGGCTTGTTGTCAGAGCTGCGGAAATTTTCAACAATTTCAATTCTCTTAAGAAGGCGCTTGTCTGACTTTGGTCCCTTTTCAATCATCTTTGCACGGAGTTCTGCTGAGAGAGCATCCAGGTCGATTGTTTCAAGGAGAGTCTTGATGGCTTCAGCACCCATACCGGCTGTGAAAGATCCACCATAGCGTTCTTCTGCTGCCTGATATTCATCTTCTGTAAGAAGATCATTCTTTTTAAGGTCAGTGTCGCCCGGTTCAATAACGATGTATTTTTCGTAGTACAAAATTGAACGGAGGTGAGCTACAGGGAGATCAAGAAGAAGACCCATGCGGCTTGGAACTGAGTGATAGTACCAGATGTGGCTAACTGGAGCTGCAAGGTCGATGTGGCCTGTGCGTTCGCGGCGAACCTTGAAATGAGTAACTTCAACACCACAGCGGTCACAGACAACACCCTTATAGCGGATGCTCTTGAATTTACCACAGTAACATTCCCATTCCTTTGTAGTACCGAAGATCTTTTCACAGAAGAGACCTTCCCTCTCCGGACGGAGAGTACGGTAATTGATTGTCTCAGGCTTCTTTACTTCGCCATAAGACCATGAACGGATATTTTCCGGTGAGGCAAGTTTGATTTTAAGACTTGAGAAATCCTGAATATCACGCATTTTCGTTACCCTCCTTATCGAATCCTGAACCTACCTTGTCGATAAGTTCCTGGTCACGTTCCGTAAGAGCAATCTGCTTGCCCTTGTCATCATAAATTGTGAAATCCAAAGCAAGACCGCGGAGTTCCTGAACCATAACGTTGAATGATTCCGGTACACCGATTGGTGCTGCAGGTTCACCCTTGACGATTGATTCATAAACCTTTGAACGGCCGTTCATGTCATCGGATTTGATTGTCATCATTTCCTGAAGTGTGTTTGATGCACCGTAAGCTTCGAGAGCCCAAACTTCCATTTCTCCAAGACGCTGACCACCGAACTGAGCCTTACCACCAAGTGGCTGCTGAGTAACGAGTGAGTAAGGTCCTGTTGAACGTGCATGCATCTTATCATCAACAAGGTGATGGAGCTTCATGAAGTATGTACATCCAACGAAAATTGGATTGAGGAATGGTTCACCTGTGAAACCGTCATGGACGATCTGCTTACAGTCTGGAGAAAGACCTGCTTCAACAAGTTTTTCTGCAATCTGTTCCTGGCTTGGTGTCTGGAATGCAGGAGAAGAATACCATTCATCAAGGAAGTGTCCTGCGATACCAAGTTCGTTTTCCATAACCTGACCGATGTTCATACGAGATGGAACACCAAGTGGGTTAAGACAGATGTCAAGTGGAGTTCCGTCTTCAAGGTATGGCATGTCTTCTACAGGGAGAATGCGTGCTACAACACCCTTGTTTCCGTGGCGTCCGGCCATCTTGTCACCGACAACAAGCTTACGCTTTTCAGCGATGATAACCTTTACCTTTTCGTCTACACCTGGCTGGAGTTCATCGCCTTCAGATCTCTTGAGGCGCTGGATGTTGATTACAACACCCTGTGAACCATGTGGAAGCTTGAGTGAAGAATCACGTACTTCCTTAGCCTTTTCACCGAAGATTGAGTTAAGGAGCTTGAATTCTGGAGTTGTTTCAGTTTCGCTCTTTGGAGTTACCTTACCGACAAGGATGTCTCCGGAACGAACCTTTGCACCGATGCGTACGATACCTTCGGCATCAAGATTGTCAAGAATCTTTTCCGATGTGTTAGGAATGTCGCGTGTGATGCGCTCTGGTCCAAGCTTTGTCTCACGGATTTCAACTTCAAATTCGTGGATATGCATTGAAGTATACATATCTTCCTTTACAACGCGCTGAGAAATGAGAACAGCGTCTTCGTAGTTGTAACCGTTCCAAGGTACGAAACCAACGAGGAGGTTGCGTCCGAGGGCAAGTTCTCCGTTGAATGTAGCAGGTCCGTCAGCAAGAACTGTTCCTGCCTCAACCTTTTCACCAACCTGAACTACAGGGCGCTGGTGGTTACATGTATCCGAGTTGTTCTTCTGGTACTTGAGGAGTGGATATTCATCAATCTGTCCTCTTACACCTTCCGGCTTGACCTTAACGAGGTCTGATTCTACCCATACAACTTCACCTGCGCGGCGAGCCTTCACGAGAACACCTGAGTCGTAGGCTGTCTTGCGTTCCATGCCGGTACCAACGTGTGGTGGTTCCGGGAAAAGAAGTGGAACTGCCTGACGCTGCATGTTACAACCCATGAGGGCACGGTTGGCGTCATCATGTTCAAGGAATGGAACAAGGGATGCAGATACAGAAATAACCTGGCGTGGAGAAACGTCCATGTACTGGATGTCCTTTGGCGAGCGGCTTGAATAGTCACCGTGGTGGCGGCAAGAAACAAGATCAGTTGGGAATGAACCGTCTTTCTTCATTCCTTCCGTTACCTGACCGATGTAGTACTTGTCTTCATCATCCGGATCAAGATACTTGACGTCGTTTGTTGCCTTTCCGTTTTCAACCTTGCGGTATGGTTCCTCGAGGAATCCGTAGTCATTGACCTTTGTAAAGATTGCGAGAGAAACGATCAAACCGATGTTTGGTCCTTCAGGAGTTTCGATAGGGCACATGCGTCCATAGTGTGTGTAGTGAACGTCACGAACTTCGAAACCTGCACGGTCACGGGAAAGACCACCTGGACCGAGAGCCGACATACGGCGCTTGTGTGTAAGTTCAGCAAGCGGATTACACTGATCCATGAACTGAGAAAGCTGGCTTGATCCGTAGAATTCGCGGATTGCCGACTGCAAAGGCTTGATTGAGATAAGGTCAGCAGGCTTGAGAGTCTCTGTTTCCTTGAGGTTCATGCGTTCCTTTGCGATGCGTTCCATGCGTGCAAATGCTGTCTTGAACTGTGTTGTAAGAAGTTCTCCTACGGAACGAACACGACGGCGGCCAAGATGGTCGATATCGTCTGTGCTTTCCGCACGGATGTAAACCTCAATGAGGTGCTTCATTGTCTTGATTATGTCGTCCTTTGTAAGAGTAAGGTCTTCAACAGGATTTTCATATTCAAACTTCTTGTTGAGCTTGTAGCGTCCTACGCGACCGAGGTCATAGCGGCGGATGCTGAAGAACATTGTTGTAAGGTCGCGTTCAGCAGCCTCGATGGTGATTGGCTCACCTGGCATGAGAACCTGATAAACCTTTGAAAGACATTCTTCCTTTGTTGGCTCGTCAGGATTTGCCGAACCATCCTTTGAGAATGTGATTTCTTCCTTCTCGAAACAGTTGACGATCATTTCGCTGTCGAGGGAAAGGTTCTTTTCGTCCTTGTTGTTTACGTTCTTCTTTGTATTGAGTTTAATTACGCAGATTTCCTTGATGCTGTGTGCGACAAGGTCATCGAGATCATGCGGATGAAGCTTGTCACCTGCACGGAAGAGTTTCTTTTCTTCTCCTGTCTCGTCATCCTTGATCAAAACAGGCTTTGCAAGAATCTTGCCTGCAAGTTCCTCACGCTTTTCAGCATCTGAAGGAATCTTTACATCTTCTGTGAGATAGAAGCAGTTGATGATTTCTTCACGAGTTGAATAGCCAAGTGCGCGAAGGAATATTGTGCCCAGGATCTTCTTCTTGCGGTCGATCTTTGCGTAAATGAGTTCTTTTTTCTGGTCGATTTCGAATTCAAGCCATGATCCACGGTATGGAATGATACGGCTTGAAAGAACACCCTTTTCGTTCTGGAAGATGACTCCAGGCGAACGGTGAATCTGGGAAACTACTACGCGTTCTGCACCATTGATGATGAATGTTCCGCGGTCTGTCATAAGCGGAATGTCTCCCATGAAGACATTGCGTTCCATAACGAGACCAGTTTCCTTGAAGTGGAGGTTTATGATTGCCTTAAGTGCAACAGTGTAGGAAGCGCCCTTGTTCTTGCATTCAAGTTCTGAAAATTTTGTGTTCTTGAAGTCGATTTCATAGTGGTCGAATTCAAGAGCCATGCTTCCGTCCGGGCTTTCAATTGGGAATGTTGAAGTGAATACTTCCTGGAGGCCCTGATTTAAAAGTGGTTCACCTTTTTCGAGTCTTTCACGCTGGATAAACTGTTCGAAAGATGAAAGCTGAATGTCGATAAGGTTCGGCAACTCCATGAAATCCTGGATGTCCTTGCCGATGTACTTACGGTTGATTGTCTTGCTTTTTGCAAACATTCATTTCCCCTGTGTTACTGAGAGGTTTGGTACAGCCGGAACCGCTACAAGAAAAGACTTTTCTCAGCACGAGATCCGATGTCCTCGAAGGAAACCTCAGTTCCTTAATCTGCCGTTTTTATACGACAAAAGCTTCAGGATAACTTTTGCATCACCCTGAAGCTGAAATCACATATTAACATGCAATCGATCTTGGGTTCAGGCTGCATTTGGTGTACATCCATCTGCAACCTGCGCCCTGCGGGAACCCTGTTGTGGAATTCCCGGCGACAAAAACAAAGTTCCTGTCTATTATTTCTTTGAAGCTGTACCACCAGCTGCAGCGATGTCTGCGATCATCTTGTCTGCATCTGCCTTTGATACGTTCTCCTTGAGAACCTGTGGAGCACCTTCAACGAGTGCCTTTGCTTCACCAAGTCCGAGACCTGTGATTGCGCGAACAGCCTTGATAACGTCGATCTTCTTGTCTCCGAATGATTCAAGAGTAACTGTGAATTCTGTCTGTTCTTCTGCTGCTGCTCCACCTGCTGCTGGACCTGCTGCTGCAACTGCTACAGCTGCTGTAACACCAAACTTTTCTTCCATAGCCTTAACGAGGTCAGCTGCCTGCTGAACTGTCATTGCTGCGATTGCGTCCAAGATTTCTTCATTTGTAAGTGCCATAATTGTCTTCCTTTTGCCATAAAGGCATCTAATTTTGTTGCGGTGAGATCCTACGGATCTGATTGCCCGCATACAGTATTTTTCTGCAGATAGTAATCAGCACATAGAAGCCTAACTGCAGTTTCTCAGATTCCCGTCAACGGGTCTGAAAATGTGTTGTTTCAGCGGCCGATTATTCAGCTGCCGGTGCGTCTGCTGCAGGAGCTTCTGCTGCTGGTGCTGCTGGAGCAGCGGCTGCAGGGCCTTCCTTTTCAAGCTTTTCAACGTAAGCCTGCAATGTAGCTGCGAGTTTCTGTGCAGGTCCATTGATAGCAGACATGAGCATAGCGATAAGCTGCTTCTTTCCAGGGAGCTTAGAAAGAGCTTCGATCTTTGCAGCATCGTATACTTCGTTTTCAACCCATGCACCCTTTACTACGAGTGATGGAGCTTCCTTAATGAAGTCAAAGAGGATCTTTGCAGATTCGTTTGCTTCATCCTTTACCATGGCGATAGCTGTTGGTCCTGAAAGGAACTGTGCAACATCGTCATTGTTCATTTCGCTGAATGCTACGCGTGCAAAGTTATTCTTGATAACCTTGATTGTTGCATCCTTTTCGCGAAGTGACTTACGGAGCTTTGTGATCTGTTCAACTGTAAGTCCGCGGTATTCAACAAAGATGAAGTCCTTGTATTCACCAAGTACTTTCTTTGCTTCTTCAATAGCAGCTACTTTAGCTGGCTGTGTCTTTCCCATGATAGCCATTATTCTGCCTCCTTGAAGTCAATCCATACACCAGGACCCATTGAAGAGCTGATTGATACTGAGCGGATGAATCCAACCTTAGCATCAGCAGGCTTCTTTCTCTGAAGTTCAGCAAGGAATGCGTCAACGTTTTCAGCTGTCTTTGCTGTATCCATTGAAACCTTTCCTACTGGAATGTGTACAACACCTGTCTTGTCAGCGCGGAATTCTGTACGACCCTTCTTGAGTTCAGCAACAGCACCTGCGATATCAGGAGTAACTGTACCTGTCTTTGGGTTAGGCATGAGACCCTTGCGGCCGAGAACCATACCGAGACGACCTACGTCCTTCATCATGTCTGGTGTAGCAACTGCAACGTCGAAATCAAGCCAACCACCCTTAACTTTGTCAAGGTATTCTGGACCTGCATATGTAGCACCTGCATCGAGAGCTTCCTTTGCACGTTCTTCCTTACAGAATACGAGAACACGCTTTTCTGCTGTGAACTGGTGTGGGAACACGAGAGTATCACGAACAGTCTGGTTCTTCTCAAGCTTGAGTGTTACAGAAAGTTCAACTGTTTCGTCGAACTTAACGTAGTGAAGATCCTTTACGAGCTGGCAAGCTGCTGGAACATCATAAGCCTTAGATGGATCATACTTTTTCAATGAATCCATGTATTTCTTTCCGTGTTTCATTTTAAGCCTCCACCTCTACACCCATACTGCGTGCAGTACCGGCGATGATTTTCTTTGCTGCTTCAAGATCGTTAGCGTTAAGATCAGGCATCTTCTGCTTTGCGATGTCTTCAAGAGCCTGCTGTGAAATCTTTCCTACCTTGTCGCGGAGAGGATTTCCTGCACCCTTCTGGATACCAGCTGCCTTCTTGATGAGAACTGGTGCTGGAGGTGTCTTGAGAATGAAAGTGAATGATTTATCCTGATAAACAGTGATAACAACAGGGATGATGAGTCCCTTTTCCATGTTCTTGGTGCGGTCATTGAATTCCTGTACGAATTTTGGTGCAGGAACACCGTGAGGTCCAAGAGCAGGGCCGATTGGAGGTGCAGGAGTAGCAGCGCCTGCAGGGCACTGTAACTTGATGTAAGTCTGTACCTTTTTTGTAGCCATAATATAGCTCCTTAAGAATTGGTGTGGATTTCCGCCCGTGCGGGAAGAATCCTAGCGAAGCACCTCTGTCCAACGGACTTGTACTTCTCCCAAATATTAAGAAAAAGATGAAAACCTGGCGGTTTAACATCAATTACTTATCAAATATCAGGACACTTGAGTGTCAATTTATACGTCTATAGACGACAAAAGCCCGCAAACGCAGGCTCATGCATAATTAGATTTTTTCAACCTGAAGAACATCAACTTCAACCGGTGTAACGCGACCAAAGATCTGAACGTTAACACGAAGCTTGTTTCTTTCGGCCATAACTTCTTCAACTGTACCGCTGAAGGTTGCAAATGGACCTTCAGTAATCTTGACATTGTCACCAACATCATAAGACTGCTTGACGCGAACGGCTTTTTCACCCTTGAGCTCACCGGCAGCAAGAAGCATTCTCTTTGCCTCTTCTCCAGAAATTGGACGAGGTCTTTCAGATGGACTTGTTCCTACAAAACCAGTCACACCCTGGATACGGCGGATCTGTGAACATACATCCTTCCAACCGATCTGTGGAAGATCCATTTCCACCATGATATAACCTGGCAAGAGAAGGTTGTTCTTTACGTGCTTTTTATTGTTGTGAACTTCTGTGACTTCTTCAGTAGGCACCTTAACCTGAATAAGAACTGAGGAATCAATTTTGTTCTCTGCGATCATCTCCGAAAGGGTACGGTTGATTTTCTGCTCGTAACCTGTATAGACATGAACGATATACCAGCTTCTTGCCATAAGATTTTCCTAAACTGAATTAGAATACTAACATGAGGCCTTTTGTGAAAAGCCAGTCAAGAAGGCCAAGGATTATTGCAACAACAATTGTAGAGATGAAAACTACTTTTGTTGAAGAAAGAACATCACTGCGTGTAGGCCAAGTTACCTTTCTAAGTTCTCCAGCACATTCTTTTACAAACTTTATAATATTCTTCATCTTCATCCTCTATATGAAAAAATAACAGGCCAGGCAGGACTCGAACCCGCGACAACCGGTTTTGGAGACCGGGACTCTACCAACTGAGCTACTGACCTAAATTAATTTATTTTACTAAATTATTTAACCTTTGTTTCCTTGTGAAGGATTGACTTGCGGCAGAATGGACAGTACTTAGCCTTTTCGAGCTTTCCTGTGATATTCTTGCGGTTCTTGTATGTTGTGTAATTCTTGCGCTTACACTCTGTACACTGCAAAGCGATGATTTCAACAGCAGTCTTCTTCTTGCTTCCCATTTTATTTACTCCTAAAAATTCTTTCTCATAGCTCCCAAGCGGAATCGGACCGCTGACCTCATCGTTACCAACGATGTGCTCTACCGACTGAGCTATAAGAGCGTAAACGGGAATACAATAATCCCGTAAAATATGAATGTTTGCAAAATATATATTAACGGAAAAATTAAGTCAATAAGAATTCACCGAATTCAAGGCAAATTCGCAGGTGAATTTTGCAAAATTCAATGAATTCCACCAAATTTCCGTTTTTTCCCTACTGCTCGTTCTGAAGAACCGTAGTATGAGGCGGAACCGACTTGGTGATCCATGTATTTCCGCCTATGACACAGCCTTCCCCGATGACAGTGGAACCACCAAGAATGGTTGCATTGGCATAAATCGTAACATTATCCTCGATTGTAGGATGACGCTTCTTGTTCATCAATTCCTTTTTGACGCTCATGGCACCGAGAGTTACACCCTGATAGATCTTGACATTGTTTCCGATTACGCAGCTTTCACCGATGACAACACCTGTTCCGTGGTCGATAAAAAAGCTTTCACCGATGGAGGCTCCCGGATTGATGTCGATTCCCGTACGGCTGTGGGCATGCTCGCTCATGATGCGCGGAATTACAGGAACTCCGTTTCTGCACAGGAAATTGGCGATTCTGTACACCGTGATGGCTTCAAGACCTGGATAGGAGATGATGACTTCCTCGTTTGACTTTGCCGCAGGATCACCCGCATTGGCAGCCTGAACATCAAGACCGATTTTTCTTCGGATCTCCGGAACTTCCTCTATGAGCGCAAGGGCAGCCTTTTCCGCAAGGTCAAAGCAATGGGACTGCTCAACCTTGCTGTCCTGAATGACAAACACAAGGGCCTTCTTTATTTCCCTGGTAAGCATGGAAAGTATGCGGTTTACACGTTCTCCCGTAACAAAACGAAGGGTTGCCGAATCAAGTTCTTCCGCAGTCCTGTACCCCGGAAAAATAAGACACTGAAGGTCCCTCAGGACGGAGATGACGTTCTCCCTGTTTGGAAAACTGCTGGATTCCTCAAGGTTTATTCCACCATACTTCTCATAGGAATCAAGAATTCCCTGAACTGCGCTGTCGATTGTTGTATTCATCAGAAAGACCCCCTTTCAATTTGCGATTGAAAACATGACACAAATATAGCAAAAAACGCGGACAAAAAAAATAGCAGCGCCAGAAAAAAATCCGGCACTGCTACCGTCCGATTACTCGGACATCGGAGAGAGTTTATCAGCTCTTTTACAAGCCGCTTCCAATATAAGAATAAAACTCTTCTAAGTCAATAGAAATTAACACTTTTTTAACATTTTTTATCAGTGATGGAAAAGTCTGATTCCGTTGAAGGCCATCACCATGTTGTACTTGTTGGCACATTCGATTACGTTGTCGTCACGGACACTTCCGCCTGGCTGTGCGATTACCTTTACGCCGCTGCGGTGTGCGCGTTCGATGTTGTCGCCAAATGGGAAGAAAGCATCCGAACCAAGAGCAACATCAGTATTCTTTGCGATCCATGCCTTGCGTTCCTCACGGGTGAATACAGCAGGCTTTGTATTGAAGAAATTCTGCCATACGCCTTCAGCAAGGACATCGTCATAGTCGTCGCTTGTGTAAACGTCGATAGTGTTGTCGCGGTCGGCACGCTTGATGTCTGCCTTGAAATCAAGGGAGAGAACCTGAGGAGCCTGACGGAGCCACCACTTGTCTGCCTTGTCGCCTGCAAGACGTGTACAGTGAACGCGAGACTGCTGGCCTGCACCGATTCCGATTGCCTGACCATCCTTTACGTAGCAGACGCTGTTTGACTGTGTGTACTTGAGGACGATGAGTGAAATGATAAGGTTGTCCTTGTCTTCCTTTGAGAGTTCCTTGTTGTCTGTAACGATGTTTGAAAGGGCATTCTCATCGAGCTTGATGAAGTTGTGTCCCTGCTCAAAAGTGACACCGAAAACCTGTTTCTTTTCTGTCTCGGCAGGAACATAGTCCGGATCGATCTTGAGGACACAGTATCCACCCTTTTTCTTTGCCTTGAGAATCTCGAGGGCTTCGTCGTCGTAGTCAGGAGCGATGATTCCGTCTGAAACTTCCTTCTTGATGAGGAGGGCTGTAGCCTTGTCGCACTTGTCGGAAAGGGAAATGAAATCACCAAATGAAGACATGCGGTCGGCACCACGGGCACGGGCATAGGCACATGCAAGAGGTGTAAGCTCAATGTCGTCAGTATAATAAATCTTCTTGAGTGTATCGCTCAAAGGACGTCCGATAGCAGCACCTGCAGGAGAAACATGCTTGAAAGAAGTAGCAGCAGGCATTCCTGTGGCTTCCTTGAGTTCCTTTACAAGCTGCCAGCCGTTTAGGGCGTCAAGAAGATTGATAAAACCTGGTTTTCCGTTCAGCACTGTAAAAGGAAGATCTCCATTTTCCATAAAAACTTTTGATGGCTTCTGGTTAGGATTGCAGCCATACTTGAGTTCCATTTCTTTCATAGCAATTACTCCAAAAAAAGGGTTGTTTTATATGCACATAAAATACAGGATTCTCATCTGTTTTGCAATTTGTAGGCAAAAAAACTAAAGAAAAATCTCCATAATGCCGATAATAAAGATGGATTGCCATGCAAAGAAATGGAGATTTTTGAGTTTTTGTGACAAAAATTTTGTACTTTGTTTGACAAGCATATTGAATTGCTATATCTTTTAATTTGTGTATAAAAAGTAAAGCCTCTGGAGACTGTACTTTGGAGTGGAGAATTTTATGAATAACAACGATTTGGTTCCTGGATTCAACGAAGAAAAAGATGACAGCCTTAAAATTTCTCTTGAAAGGGTAGAAGGTGTAGAGAATTCCATCCTTGTTATCCTTAACGGCTACATCGACACATATAATTCCGTATATTTTCAGAAGCAGGTCAACAAGATTGTAAGTTCCGGCTTCGTAAACATAATTTTCAACTGCTCTAACCTCAACTATGTATCTTCAACTGGAATCGGTTCATTCACCGCATTCCTCAAGCTGGTAAAGCCAAAGAACGGCGACATCGTCCTTCTCAGCATCCAGCCTAAGGTTTATGAAGTTTTCCAGCTTCTTGGTTTCAGCCAGTTCTTCAACATCAAGGAAACCATCGAAGACGCAGTGAACCACTTTAAACAGGACAACACGGCAACTACATCTACAGTATTCCCTAAGATCTTCAGCTGTCCTGTATGTTCAAGAAAGCTCAAGGCTTCAAAAAGCGGAAGATTCAAGTGTTCTGACTGCAAGGCCATTCTTGCCATCGACCAGAGCGGAAACGTATTCCTGGGATAATCAGGCACACAACCATAGAAAGCGGCGTCCTTTTTAAGGGCGCTTTTTTTTTGACATGAGGACATGAAATGAATTTAGACAACATTGTAATCGTACTGGACAGGCCGGAAGAGCCACGCAACATCGGAGCCGTATGCCGTGCCATGGCAAACAGCAACATCCATACACTTCGCATCGTAGGAAAAAAAGAGGAAATCGATGTTGAAAAGGTCCACGTCCTTGCAATACATGCAGACTATCTTTTTGACAACGCGGAATTCTTCACGTCCATAACGGAAGCCACTGCCGACTGCGTTTGTGCCGCCGGAACCACAAGGCGCCGCGGAAAGAAACGCAAGGGAAAGCTTCTGCTGCCTGAAGAATTTGCCGTAACCGCCGACAAGATCACAACAGGCAAAAAAGACAGCCAGGGCGGAAAGGTTGCCGTCGTCTTTGGCAACGAAAGGACCGGTCTTGACGACAACGAGATCCTTGAGTGCACCATGGGAGTGACGATACCTTCAAGCGATGAATTCGGATCCATGAACCTGAGCCATGCGGTGCAGATAATGTGCTACACGCTTTTCAGATACGACGGAAAAGGAAAGACCGGATATACGCCAATTGACAGAAAGCGACTCAACTCTACGGTCACCCTCATTGCGGACAACCTTCAGAAAATTGGTTTTTTCAAGGTAACCGGAAGAAAGGACATGGAACACTTCTGGCGTGACATCCTTTCGAGGGCAGCATTGAGTGAGGGAGAAGCCCAGTACCTTGAAAAAGTATTTGACAAGGCATCCGGGCTTGCTTCAAAAAAATCAGAAGATGATGTCTGACTTTTCTATGGTATCACCTTCGCATAGAATTGCCGCCCGCTGTATGCAGAACATCAGCTGCCTTATGTTGCCGGGCCAGCTGTAGTTTTCCAGCATCTGCAGAACCTGTTCGGATATTTTCTTTCCGCACTGGGACGCAAAATATTTTGCGAGGGACCTTATCTCATCCTTTCTTTCCCTCAAAGGCGGAATCTTCACCACCAGCTTTGAAAGCCTCCAGTACAGCTGTTTCTTGAACCTGTGCTCCCTGACCATCTTTTCAAGGTCCGCATCTGTGGCAAAGATCAACCTGCACTTTACTCTGTGTTTCTTCGTTCCGCCTACAGGGCAATATTCCATGAAATCCAGGACCTCAAGAAGTTTCGCCTGGTTCTCGTAGGAAAGCTCCCCGATCTCGTCGAGAAAAAGGGTTCCGTTGCCGGCAATCTCAAAAACACTTTTCTTGTTGTCCAAAGATCCTGTGTAGGCTCCCTTGACGCTGCCAAAAAGTTCCGCCTCCATGAGTGTTGGAGAAAAAGACGCAAGGCTACGGGACTCAAAGGGACTGTCCCTTCTTGCCGAAAGCCTGTGGATCTTCAAGGCGCTGAATCCTTTGCCGCAACCACTTTCACCAAGAAGCAGGACAGGCTCATCACTTGCTGCAAATTTCTCAAGATAATACCTGTAGGATTTTGATGATGAAGGTTCTCCAAAGGGAAGGGAGAAATCCTCGCGGATGTCCAGAGTTCCGTCTGTGAAATTTAAAAAATGAGGGACTGCAAGATGGGACGGAAATTCCTTTTCTGTAAAAATGAGGGGTCTGTCATCGCCCCGAAAAGCAATGTGGTTTTCATCTTTACCGTCGGCAATCAGATGACACGGAATTTTTCTTTCACTACAGAGAGAAAAAATTTCATCGATCTGCACTTTCGTAAGAAAATCCGGGTCCGCTATGACCGAAAAGAATTTTGAAAAGGGGAACTTTGCAAGCTGAGCTTTGAAACTTTCAAAAGTCTCGGCCCGCAGTTTCAGGTTCCATGCGATTTTTCTGGAGCATATCCAGAACAGCTCTTTGTTTTGGGAAATCAGGCAAACTGACTTTTCCATCCTTCATGTTAGCTAATCTTCTTTCTTAAAAAGCCTGTTCCAGATGAGAAGGATTATATAGCACGAGTATGGGAAAATCAAAAACAGCTTCAGCGGGTTCTTGAGCACCTCACCCCAGATTTCATTTCCTTTTTCAAAAGTCTTTGGATCGACACGCTTGATTCTGCGGCCGAAAATTCCGACAGCATCGCGGTAATACATGAATATGCTTGTAGTGAATTTATCGCGGTTGTTGTAAGGCCAGAGTTCCCTGTTTTTTACACCTTCGCTTAGAAGAACAAGGGATGGACTTGATTTTCTTATGGCCTCGATGATTCCCTCTTCCGCAGCCGCCTTGTAGTAGCCTACGTAGCGTCCGACGACACGGAGAGTCTTGAAAGTTTTCTTTACGTTTTTTTCCGCTTCAACAAGGGCCTTTTTTCTTCCGCCAAACAGATAGAACGACTTGTAGCGGTTTTCAAGAAGGCCAAGAATGCTGATAGTCGCATCAAAGGGATTGTATCGGACAGGGACGGTTTTCTTAAGGAAGCGGGCACCTTTTAAAATGCTTTTCGACACCGGCAGGACAAGGTCCGCATTTTTCACGCATTCTGAAAATTCATTTTTTCCGCGTGCCTTCATCAGATCCCAGATTGAAAGAAACACAATCTGAGAGGGACCTTTTTTCTCCATGAGGTCAAGAATGACTCCCTCAAGTTCCGTGCGCTGGCAGACATCAACAGGCACTCCAAGAATATGAATACGCTGAACCGACATTTATGATTCCCCTTCCATCACCGTCTGTACCGCGGCGACTCCATAAAGGGCCGCAGTCTCGCAGCGAAGAATATTTGTTTTTATGTGAACGGCAGTAAAGCCGGATTTTCCAAGCATCTCTATTTCCTCAGGTGCAATACCGCCTTCCGCACCTATAGCAAGACAGATCTTCTTTACTTTCGATCCATTTTCCAGGGCATGGTCCATCGATACTGTTCCGTCGGAACGCTCATAAAGAACCACCGCCCTTTTTTCTTCCCCGATCGAAGCATAGAGTTCACAGGCTTTTTCCACGGACATGGCCGGCATGATTCTTGTCTCAACAGGAGATCCGCTTTGTTCCCTGGCTTCCGTAATGACCCGCTGCCACCTGTCGTCACTGCCGTCCGTCTTTTTGCGGGCCGACTCGATGTTTCCTTTCTGGCAGAAAACTCCCTCTACAGGAATTATCCTTGAGACTCCGCATTCAACTGCCTGGCGGATTATCAGATCCATCTTTGGAGGCTTTGCGACAAACTGGAAAAGCCAGAGCTCATAGGGGAACAGCTCTCCCTGGGCGGCCCTTGCATGGACTCCCCTGGACTGCGTAGCCATATCTCCGGCAACCTGGAGGATGATTTCCTTTGCACCGCGGTCAACCTTTGCAACCGTCATGGGCTGAAGAGTTCCGCCTGGAAGACGCACGTCAATCATGTCGCCTTCCTCGACCCTGAGCACGGAAGCAAGATAGCGGAATTTTTTCCCCTCAACGCAGACACATCCGTTTTCAAGGGCTGAATCTGAAACAAACTGCCTCATTTATTTAGCGTTGCCTGTAGAAGGCTCCTCGTTCTTTGCTTTCTCGTCCTCATCAAACTGATCCCTAAGGGTCTTTGCATTTTTCAGAAGCTTTGCGAAATCCTTCTGGCCAAGAACGTCTATGGCTGCCTTAAGCTGGATGTCATAGTCAAGGTCATAAAGCATGGCAGGTTTTGTCCTTCCAACTTCATTGCGGATTATCTTGCGCAGGAAAGATTCCTCAAGCCTGTAGATTTTTCTAAGCTGTTTTGCATATGAGGCAATCTGGGCTTCCGTCATGTCCGGGTGGGATTCCACATATGTTGAGATCACATTGTCCTTCTCAAGCCTTTCCCATTCTGTTTTCTGCTCGTCCGTGAATTCAGGATAGAGAACCTCCAGGTCCGGCCTGATGCCGCGCTTGTCAATGTTGACGTCAAGAGGAGAATAATAGCGGGCAACCGTAATCTTGAATCCATCTTTGTTTATAAGTCCGCTTGGAATCTGTACGCTACCCTTTCCGTAGGATTTTTCACCCACAAGGTAAGCCTTTCTGGTATCCTTGAGCGCCCCGGAAAGAATTTCGGAAGCACTTGCGCTTGCACGGTTGATGAGTACAACAACAGGAACGTTTTTTACGACGGTTTTTTCAGCGCTTGCATGGTAAACTGAATTCTCATAATCGAGCCTGCTTTTTGTCTGCACGATGATGCCGCTGTCGATGAATTTGTCCGCAATCTCCACTGCAGAGGCAAGAAGTCCGCCGCCGTTGTTTCTCAGGTCGATTATGAGGCCTGAATATTTCTTTTCTTTCCTGAAGGAATCAAGGGCATCCTGAACCCGTTCCGCGGTATTCGTTGAGAATTCCGAAATGCGGATATAGCCTATGCCGCCGATCATTCCGTATTTTACGGTAGGATTTTCTATAAGCGCACGTTCAAGGACACGGTCGAATTCCACGGTCTTGCGGCGGATAGTAACGGTTACGGTTTCGCCAATGGTACCGCGGAGCATTCCGAGAACTTCATCCATGGTTATTGTGGAAGTATCCACGCCGTCGATCTTCACGATAAAATCACCGGGCTGAATGCCTGCACGCGCACCGGGAGTGTCATCTATAGGCTGAACAACCTCAACGTAGGCAGGTTTGTCCTTTGTCGAGGTAGAAGGTTTTGTGATGGAAAGACCAACACCACCGAAACTTCCCTGGGTTGTATCGGAAATATTGCGCCATTCGCTTTTATCCATGTATACGGAATAAGGATCGTCAAGGGCACCAAGCATTCCGCGGAGGGCACCTTCGTAAAGGATCTGGGGGTCAACTTCCTCAACATAGTTCTGCTGGATGAAATAATACAGCTGGTTGATTATGCCAAGATACTTGCTGTTCTGAACCTTTGTTGAATCTGCCGTGGCAGACTGTGACTGTGCAAAGCACTGTGATGCAAATATTGAAAGAAAAAGCGCATTTACAGTTACAAGAAAGCATTTTCTGATGATTTTCATTTTGTGATAACCTCTTTCAAAACACCAGGTTTTCAGAGGCCCCCCTCTTTTAAAATATGTCCTTCCATTTTAGATGGTTTTGGTGGAATTTACAAGAAATTCAGAATCGAAGATTTTAAAAGAACCGGAACTGGAAATATCCCGGAAACAGCCCTTTATGCCTTTGGCCTTTGCTAGATGCTTTTTTTGTGCTAAAATTGTAGATATGCAGATAATACCAGTAGCCAGCGGAAAAGGCGGAGTCGGAAAAAGTCTCCTGAGCGCAAACCTTGCCATCGCATTAGGTCAGGCAGGCAAAAGGGTCCTTCTTGTGGACCTGGATCTTGGAGCCTCAAACCTCCATCTTGTTCTCGGCCATCCCAACGCAAAGGAAGGCATCGGAACTTTCCTCACGGGCCAGTCAAAGTTTGAGGACATAATCCATCAGACAGACTACATGAACGTCTCATTCATCGCCGGAGATGCTGAAATTCCAGGCCTCACCTCCCTGAAGGTAAGCCAGAAAAACGAGCTGATCAAAAGCTTCGGAAGAATGGAAGACAGGTTCGACTATCTCATCCTCGACCTTGGAGCCGGAACCCACCTGACCATACTCGACATGTTCCTTCTTTCACCGCAGGGAATCATTGTCACCGCCCCTACTGTAACGGCAACACTCAACGGTTATCTTTTCCTGAAAAACGTAGTGTTCCGCATGATGTACAATACATTCAAGAAAGGCAGCCCTGCATACAACTACCTTGAGACTCTCAAAAAGGATTCTGCCTCACTGCAGCGTCTATACATACCAAAACTAATTGAAACCCTTGAGATGGAAGACCCGGAGGCCACCATGCTTTTCAGGCGCAGGATGAAGGAATTCCATCCACGTCTCGTGCTGAACATGATCGACGATCCAAAGGACTCGGAACGTGCCCAGAGAATCCGCCGTTCATGCCAGCAGTATCTTGACCTTGACCTGGAGCATCTTGGCGTAATATACCGTGACACTTTCCAGGACAAGGCCCTCGCATCAAGGCTTCCTGTCATTGTATACAAACCCCAGTCAATCATTGCACAGGCGGTGTTCCGTGTGGCTGAAAAAATCATCCAGTCTGAGACACTGAAATTTGACGATGACTACGACATGACACAGGCTTCCGAATCTTCCTTTGAGATTGCGGCGGAAGAAGCAACCGACGATTTTGGACAGAAAATGGCTTACATTGAGGAGCTGGCCGGAACCGGTGCCCTGACCCCGGGAGAGCTTGCAGAGACCCTGAGACAGCAGCAGTATGAGCTTACCGCCCTCAAGAACGAAAACAACCTTCTTAAGAAAAAACTTCTTGAGGCCGCAGCCCAGGGATTCAAGGTTTAAATTTCAAACTGAAATTGAAGGAATGCCTCAATGGTCTTTCCTCAATTTTTTTAATGGATTATAAAATGAGCAATTTTCTTTACATTAACTACCCGGCCTGGATCAAACCGGAAATTTTTCCCGGAGTTCCATTGCTTGGACTCATACGCTGGTACGGATTCATGTACATCATCGCCTTTTCCGGGGCTTTCATCATCCTGAAAAAACTGCTCAGGGAAGGTGCATTCGACACCCTGGACAGGAAAGCTACGGAAGACGACATATTCAGCTTCATTGCCTTTGGAATCGTTTTTCTCCTTCTTGGCGCAAGAATTTTCTCTACACTGGTTTATGACACGAGCGGGCTTTACTGGAAAAAACCATGGCTCATTTTCTGGCCTTTTGACACTGTGACCAAAAGATTCACGGGACTTGCCGGCATGAGCTACCACGGCGGATTTCTTGGCGGGCTCATTGGACTGATTATATGGTGCAAAATCCACAAGAAGCCTTTCTGGCAGTGGACCGATGCCATGTCCGTCGCCATTCCCCTTGGATATACATTCGGCCGCCTTGGAAACTTCCTGAACGGAGAGCTTTACGGCCGAATCACCACAATGCCATGGGGCTTTGTTTTCCCAAGGGCAGAGAAATTCTCAACAAGCCTTGACTGGGTTAAAAACTTTGCTTCTGAAATCGGAATGAGTATTGACGGACTCAGGCTTGCAAATCTGCCACGCCACCCAAGCCAGCTTTATGAATCTTTCTTTGAGGGCATTTTCCTTTTCATAGTGCTATGGAATCTGCGCAAGGTAAAAAAATTCCACGGATTCCTTACCGGATGCTATACCCTCGGATACGGACTCGTAAGGTTTGTGATTGAATATTTCCGCGAGCCTGATGCCGACATCGGATACAGGATTTCTTCAGACGGAAGCACTGCCCTCTACACAAACACTTCCCTGCTGAACATAAGCACGGGACAGATACTCTGTTTCCTGATGATCACAGGCGGAATCGCAATCATCGTGACAACCTGGCTTTTGAGCAGAAAAAAAGCATCGACGCTGTCCCAAAAGTGATTTTTCTAGGATCATTGCGCCGTCATAGGATCCCTGAGCCCCGTCATAGGATCCCTGAGCCCCGTCGAAGGGTCCGCACAATGCATAGCAAGCGCAGGATGCTTCGACTACGCTCAGCAGCCCTGAGGTTCCTTCAATCTGATGCGCATCAGAATTCACCATCGAAATTCATAATAAGGAAAAACTATGGAATTATTGAACGTGGATTCTATCAGACAGAACAAATCAAAAACAATTCTCGCATTTTCAGTTCCGGCTATTATAAGCATGGTGCTTTCATCCCTTGTCAGCATTGCCGACGGATTCTTCATGGGCAACTTCATCCTCCCATCCGTATTAGGACTGACGGGAATCTGACTCACCTCTCCGGCAGCTGAATACCTTACGCTTGCCGTGACCTTCGTCTATCTTGCAAAAGACAGGACACGCAGCCGCCACCAGGCCACTATCGGAGTTTAAAAACTGTATTATGGTATTTTTTACGCATACGCATAGGTTTTTATTTCTTCAAGTTGTGGTGCAAGTTCTATCTTAGCGTTTCTTATATCAATATCATCCTGCAGAGACATAAAATAACCGTCAGATAATCCGAAAAACTTTGCAAGTCTTAATGATGTGTCTACAGTTATTTTTCTGCGGTTATGAAGAATATCTTGAATACGTGAAGTTGGAACATTTATTTCCTGTGCCAGTTTATAAGCAGAAATTCCAAGTGGTATAAGAAATTCCTCATTGAGAATTTCCCCGATTGTTGGTGTTTCGATAAAACCAGACATATTTTTCTCCTATAAAAGCCCGCTTTAGCGGCGAGCACGGATGTAATTTTTATCACACTCCTAGTGGTAATCCACAATTTCAACGTTATAATAGTGTCCGTCTTTTTCGGTAAAACAGATACGCCATTGATCATTTATGCGGATTGAATGCTGACCTTTTCTGTCACCAGAAAGTTGTTCAAGATGATTACTTGGAGGAACTCTCAAATCCTCCAGGCACCTTGCATTATCCAACATCATCAGTTTTCGTAAAGCTATTTTTTGAATTGAATTCGGCAGACGTCTTGAAAACTTCTGATTATAGATAAGTTCTGTTTCTTTATCCGCAAAACCCTTTATCATGATTTAATTATATATGCGCCGCGTGTATATGTCAAACAGACAGCTTATTTCAGAATATCGAAAAAGTCGAAATATAGCATGCTAATAAATTCCTTATATTAGATTTTCTTCAGTTGATTCATTTTCATCTTCTTCTAAACTTATTTTTAACTGAATAATGTTTTGCCATTATATTCTATGTGCTATACTTGGCCCATGACACCCATCGAAAAATACTACAACAAGCATAAGGAAGACCACCGGCTTACAACACGCCACGGAATGGTCGAATATCTTGTGTCCATGAAACACATCCATGATTTTCTTCCGGCTGAAAAAGAAGGATTCAAAATCGCGGACATAGGGGCTGGAACAGGACGCTACAGTGTCGCCCTTGCGGATGAAGGCTGGGACGTAACCGCAGTGGAACTTGTAAAGCACAACCTGGACATTCTTGAAAGCAAACACGCAAAGGTCAAATGCTGGCCAGGTGATGCGCGGGATCTTTCCTTTCTGCCGGACAATACATTTGACCTTACGATTTTTTTTGGCCCCCTATACCATCTCCACGGGGATACAGAGCGGCTCAAGGCGTTCAGTGAAGTAAAAAGAATTACAAAGCCAGGCGGAACTATCCTTGCGGCCTATGTGATGAACGACTACAGCGTTGTGACCTACTGCTTCCGGGAGGAAAGAATCACCGGCCTCATTGAAACAGGACACATAGATGAAAGCTTTCACGTGCAGCCATCGGAAGAAGAACTTTATGAATACGTAAGGCTTGAGGATGTGGACAGGCTGAACAGTCTTGCGGGCCTTGAGCGTATCAAGGTCTTCTCACCGGACGGACCAAGCGACTACATGAGGCGCGAACTTAACGCCATGAGCGAGGAAAGCTTCAGACATTTTGTGGACTACCAGATGCGCAATGCTGAACGGCCGGAACTTCTTGGCGCCGGAAGCCATCTCGTGGACGTACTGAGAAACACAAAGCCTGAATGACAGCTTAGGACCCTTCGACTGGGCTCAGGGATCCTATGACAGCGCAGGATCGGTGAGCTTGTCGAACCGTCAATTGCTAAACTGACGCAGGACCCTTCGACGAGCTCAGGGACCCTATGACAGCGCAGGATCGGTGAGCTTGTCGAACCGTCGATTGCTAAACTGGCGCAGGACCCTTCGACAGGCTCAGGGACCACTCAGGGATCCTATATGAGGCGCTAGGACCCTCTAAAACGCTGTCAGGGCTGCTGAGCGATACAGGACTGCTGAGCGCAGTCGAAGCACCTGGCATTGCTAAAGTTGCACACGGACCCTTCGACGGGCTCAGGGATCCTAGGGGATGCAGGGGGCTTGGACGGATGTCCCCGTTTGCTCTTTACTTTTCTGACAGTTGAATAACTTCTTCTAATGTCAAATCAAGATTTTGTGCAATTTGACTTGGCGTTAATAATTTTGAACGCAACAAATTTCTTGCTGAATCAAGTTTTTGCTGCTGACGCCCAAGCTCCAATCCTTCCGCTCTTCCTTCTTCTCTCCCTTCCACTCTTCCTTCTTCTCTTCCTTTCGCTCGACCTTCTTCTCTTCCTTTCGCTCGACCTTCCGCCAATCCGATTTCACGGGCTTCTTCTTTTTCATCTTCCAATATGTCGCTGAAATACATGTATTCATCCTCCAAATCGGATTTCTGTTTAGCAAGGGAAGCAGCTTCATTCATTTCAAGCGCAAGGCCGGAATCAGGTTTAAGACCATAGATAAATTTCAAGACCTGACGGATTTCCGGATTCTTTTCTTTTTCCCATGCTGAACAATTGTAAAATACATTATGGCTTTTGTCATTATATGAAATTTCATCAGTCTCAAGAAATTTCGTAAGTTTTGTATAACAGGGAATTCCTTTACCAAAGGGATCATCCTTACAGATGAACAAAATATAAGTTTCCCTTATATCATTGAATTTCGTACGCCTTTTTGTCGTCGCAACATCAGAGGATGAAAGATAGTATCGCGCCCTAAGGAGTATGTCATCGTAATTCCCCGTCTGCATCTCGATATTGAAAATTCTACCGGAATCCTTTACATAGACATCAAGCCTGATTCCACGGGAATCGTAGAAATTTTCAATCGGATTTTCCGTCCGGAGATACTCAATATGTTCAACATGAATCCCGAGAAGTATTTCAAGAACACCCCTGCACAAGTTTTCATTTTGCATTACCTTACAGAAAATAAAATTATCTGCAATAGTCAAATCTTTCCAGGGTTTTGAAAACTGACCCACAGCAACCTCCTGTCACCTCTATGTTTATATTTTTTTACGCAAAAACCATCATTTTCATCACATTGGAAATTTCAGATGCCTAATAAATTTATAATAACAGAGAGAAAAATAAGTGCAGTTTCCGGAAGATTTTTTACAGCCGGCCCCTTCGACGAGCTCTTCGACGGGGCTCAGGGATCCTATGACAGCTTAGGATCGGTGAGCTTGTCGAACCGTCGATTGTCTATAACAGTTCAGGCTTGCTGAGCGTAGTCGAAGCATGCCTGTATTGCTAAACTGACGCAGGACCCTTCGACGAGCCCTTCGACGAGCTCAGGGACCACTCAGGGATCCTGGGCGAAAGCATTTGTTCCCTAGATGCCGGTGCCTGTTATATCTTTCGCCCCAAGAATTGCATGCGCAATTCTTGTATAGGCTTGCTTAATGCGCAGGATCGGTGTACTTCGATAAACTCAGCAGCCGCGAAGTCGAACCGTCGTATTTTTATTGCATTCTTTTATTTTTTTTTCTACCTTTCATTGCATGAAAGGATATTTCTATATTTTGAAATGCAATGACAATTCATATTATTCTGGCAGCACCAACAATCTGGATTTACGAATGGAAGAACACATGTCAGGTCATGGCGCTGAATACACAAAAAAAAGACTTCCTGTTCAACTTGTATATTATGAAGAATTTGAAAATCTTCTTGATGCTTACGAACGCGAAAGACAAATTCATGGATGGTCAAGAAAGAAAAAAGAATTTCTTATTACAGGAAAATTCGACAAATTAAAGGGCCTAGGATGTCGCTAGAGCCTCTAGAATGACGTCAGGGGTGCTGAGCGCAGTCGAAGCATCCTGTATTGCTAAACTGACGCAGGACCCTTCGACGAGCCCTTCGACGGGCTCAGGGACCACTCAGGGATCCTGGGCGAAAGCATTTGTTCCCTAGATGCCGATGCCTGGTATAACATTCGCCCCAAGAATTGCATGCGCAATTCTTGTATAGGCTTGCTTAATGCGCAGGA
>CALELJ010000270.1 GCA_937902445.1 uncultured Treponema sp.
GCTGCATCTACAGGAGAGCCAAAGAGATGCTCGGTGCCCGTTATGTCTATAAATGCCTCATCGATGGACATCTGGATTACAGTCGGGGAAAAATCGCAGAAGATGCCCATGATTTTTTTTGAGATCTCAGAGTATCTTTTATAATTGCCTCTGACATATATTCCATTCGGACAAAGCTTTACTGCCTTGAACGTAGGCATTGCGGAATGAACTCCATATTTTCTGGCCTCATAGGAAGCTGTTGAAACTACAGATCTTCTGTCACCGGGGAGTCCTCCGACAATTACAGGTTTGCCTTTGTATTCAGGATGGTCCAGCTGTTCCACTGATGCAAAAAAAGCGTCAAGATCCACGTGGATGAAAACTCTGTCAAATCTCTTTTCCATTTTTCATCAATCCTGAAATTTCCAGTTGTTTTTTCTCATGTATTGCATGGGTCTCGTCTACAAGGATGTAGAAGTCCATCTCCGCATTCACCGGAACTCCATATTCCGTACTGAACAGCAGCGTTATGTTTTCCTCGGCACCATCGGGAATTTCGATCATTGCTTCATTGTAGGATTTCATCGTGTAGTTGAAATTGCATTCATAAAGTGGAGTGTTTGAATCACTTTTTAAAGTTGCATTGCATCTGAGAATTTTCTTTCCGTCGGGACAAACAAAGGTCAGTATGTGGGTCAAAAGATCAAAATTGTCGGTGGTGTTGTATTGCAGTGTGATTGTTGAATTGTCAGATTCTGAAATTTCAATTGAAGTTGCGCTGTTGGATTCAAGAATGCCCCTGCTGAAAATAATGTTTCCTGCGATGAAGAAAAATATCAGCACCAGACAGAAAAATTCTGAGAAAATTATTCCCTTAAGGAAAAATCCGATTTTTATGAATCTGAAACGTTTGATCTCCTTTATGTTCAGGAGAAGGGTACATCGTATCCATTGGAATGTAAACGGAATCAGAATCAGTGAGAAAATGAAATTGCCTCCAAGGTTTGTGTCGACCAATTCCGCAAGCCTGTCGGTTCTCGAGCTGAAGAAAATGCTGGAGAATGGCTGAACCAGCGGAATGGTCATGAAAAGCAGTATGACCAGGGAGATTATCTTGCTTTTTGTTTTCTGTCCGATAAAAACGATGAAATATTCGATTATGAAAATGAACATCAGGGAAAGATCAATTGAAGCAAAAATGAAAATGTTCAGTCCACAGACGATAAGCGTGAGGAATGAAATGGAAGAAAGAGAAAGCCTGAACTTGTAGTAGTTGTGCACGAAGACCAGGGCGAAAACCATGAGCATTGTGATTCCGGCTTTCAATGAAAAATAGATTACCGGTCTGCCCGAAAAACTGTGGAAGATTTTCTGGTTAAGAAAAAGAAATATGGTGCAGGCCAGTATGTACAGTGGAAGCAGGAACCAGGTTCTGGAAAGGTCCTTGAAGATGGCTTCGTTTTTGGCATTGTTCGTGAATGAAGAAAAGCACAGGGAGATGAGGACGATGATGGTGAATCCTATGTAAATGACTGTAAGCAGTGATTCGTTGAGCCAGAAACTCAGTGAGCCGATTTTCATGTTGTTGTAGTGGATGTTTTCAGATGCGGTTTCAAGAAGACTGAGCTGGTTCTGGATGGCACCAAGAATTTTAAGGTCCGTCTGGGAATGCCCCAAAGGAAGACCTGTGCTTGTGATTTCATTTCCCATGAATGAGGCAAGCCTTTCTTTTTCTGAAAAGAATTCACTGAAAGGCGAGTAAAGAAGGTTTCCGGAAACTGAAACTGTCTTCTGATTTTCGATGAAAGCGTTGTCGACTATTTTTACAATCCACATGGGCGATATAGTTCCGGCTGCCGTAGATTCGATTACCGGAGAAGAATATTTTTCATCAAAAATGACAAAAGCGCAGATGGAATCTGTTTCATAAAGCTGCTGGGCATAATATCCTGTTGCTTTTGGAACGTTTGCCGTTGCGTCAAGTGTGTTCTTTTCACTGTCACAGGAAAAAAGGAATATGGTGTCGTAGGGTAGATTGCGTTCCTTTGTTTCCTCGATGGCATTGAATATGAAGTCAGGATCGGAAAGAAAAAACTCCTGGGTAAAAGCGAAAATAGCGGTTTTGTACGGTGGTTTCGAGGCCTGATTCAAATTTTCCGGCGATTGAATTTCAACGGTGATGTTGAACGGAAATTTTCCTGCGAATTCAGGTGCTATCATGGCTCTCTGGCAGTCAAGGCCCTGTTCTGTCAGCTTCTGTTCAACTGCGGTGGCCAGGGTATATTGTGAAGGGAGTTCAGCGGAAAAAAGGGGAGAAAGGCTGCAGATAAGCAAAATTGCGGATAGTATTGTTGTGATGCGCATCTGACCCTTCATAGAACTTTAATTTTAACAAAATAGACTGGTTTCTACAATAATTGA
>CALELJ010000271.1 GCA_937902445.1 uncultured Treponema sp.
GTCCTGTACCTTTTCGTACATTTCTGGAAGAAGTTTGTACTGAACGTCACGGTAATATGCTTCATCTGGGGAATACCATTTGTTGCCTTCGACGTGAGTTTCCTTACTGAGATTGAAATCACTGATTTTCTTGATGATTTCTGTATCGCCTTTAATGATGGAATCCATGATCTCATCAACCATCGGGCGAAACCATGTGTTGTAGCGTTTCTCTTTTCCCTCGATGGAACTTCCGTTTTCGCGTTCTTCATCTGTGAGGGTAAGAAATGTTTCGCGGATGATGTCTCCGAATTTTGCTTTGGCTTCATTTACTTCATCAGGGTAAATGTTACCTTCTGTTGTATGGAAAGGTTGTGAAGCTTCCATTTCACGAAGACCGTTTGCTCTTTCCATGGCTTCTGCTTCCGAATCAAGGCGTGCAAGATCTTCATTTATTTCACGGCTTTCTTCCTGGTCTCTGGCCTGTTCGACTCCGTTATCATGTTCCTGCCATTTCTTCTGAACGTTCTCTACGGCTTTGTCGTAAGCTTCACTTTCGAGTTCTTCTACTTTTTCAAGAATCTTGTCATAGTCTGCTTTTTCCCAGACTGAAAGAGGAGTTTCCGGATAAAGATCTTCTGCAATAAGTTTTGCGGCTTTTGAAATCTGTGTTTCAGCTGCAGCAAGGTCACCTGCGATACCGCCGTCGATTTCCTTGTAGTCCTTGTCATAGAGGGTATAATCCCATCCGTTTTCATCGCTGAAATGGATTGTAAGGAAATCTCCGTTTTGTGTATTTCTGACGGCAAGCTGATCATTGTCATCCTGTGAAATATTGAATTCATCAGAATGAGTTTTTGTCTGCTCTCCAAGAGGGAGAGTATTCTTTACCTGAAGGAAGGCTTCATGAACTGTTTCCTCGCCGTAGATGTCAGAGATTTTTGAAAGGACTTCATTGATTGATGCTCCGTTCTGAAGAAGTGCAATAAGTTCATTTCTTTCGCTTGTTTCAGTTACGAGACTGATTTCTTCCTCTTTTTCCGGAAAGTAAGTTTCTTTTATGTGTTGTGCGAAGTTCTGGCTGTTCTGGGCAGCATCATTCTTCGGATACCATACGTTATGGTTTCTTGAATAGAACCAGCCTTCATTTTTGAGTTCGGTTCTGATTTCTTCAGACGGCTTTCCGTTGAATCTGATGTTTGCTCTTTTGAACTGTTCGCTGTTAATAATTTCCATTGTTATGTTTTCTGTCTGTTCACTCATGGTGTACTCCTTTTATGGAATTAACGTTCCAGATCGTAAGATTTTCTTTTGTTCAGATTTGCCTGCCTGTTTATGTTTTCTTCTTTGAGTTTGTTCGTTTCTAAATTAAAGTCTTTTGCTGTGTAACTCTTTGCATACCAGGTGCCGGAGTCCAGGGCTTTGGTAAGAGTCTCGCCGACTTTCCAGGAAGGAATTTTTCTGTTTTCTGCATCAGAGAAGATTTCTTCGAATACTTTGTAGCAGCGTTCCTGTTCTGCCATGTCATTTCTTCTGAGTTCTTTTCTTCCAGTTGCTTCAACGCAGATATGCTTTGCCTGGGCAGTGATTACAGGTGCAAGATTCTGTCCTAGAATTTCGCACTGGTGCATTACGGTTTCCTTCAGTTTCTGAAGTTCAGGACACTTCTGATTTTTTGCTTTAAGGGAGTTTTCGATGTAATTCTGGAAACTTTCAGTAACCAGATTTGATTCATGCTCCCTGGCATTTTCATAGTGTTTCGAAAGGATTTTCTTTGAACGGTCATCAAGACTGTCCATGTTGTAGAGAAACTGGATGCGCTGTCCGTTACCGCCTTCGTGAATATAAAGTTCACGACTGAGGTGAGTCGGATTCTCAAATTTTGTCATGCAGAGTACAGGTTCTGCTCCCTTCTTAAATCCAATCTTATAACCCTGTCTTGAAAGCTTTTCGAGTTCGGAGGCATAGATCCAGACATTGGATGTGTAGCCGTTTTTTGCAGCTGACTGTTCGAGGGCAATGAGATTGCGGTCATTGATGAGTTTTCCGGTTGTCAGTTCTACCGGCATTCCCTGAGCTTCCTGATTAAAGAAGGGCAGTGTCCTGTTTGTTACATTTGCCTTTACGGCATTGTAAATCTGATCAAAGAAATATTCGTCAGCAGAAAGCCCTTTGGTATATGATGCTCCGGGTTTCCAGGCATCCTGGATGTATTCCATTTTGTGTACCTCGTGATGTTGTAATTCCAATGAAATAATTCCAGCAAACCAGGGCTTCTGCTTGGAATAAAAAAGAAACGGCCTAGAACAGGTCTATTTCCATTTCCTGTTTTTTCTTTGGTTCTGCTACTGTTCGGTTTGGATTCTGTGAGTTTGAAAGAGTCTTGATGATTTCTGTTGAACGCTTGTCAGCGTTGAAAAGGATTTCATTCATAGACTTGATAGATGTGTCTTTTTCTTCGTTTTTGAGGAGGTCGTTGTTGAGGGTAACAAGCATTTTTTTCTTGAAATCTTCAGCAACATCAGGACTTGCTGTGACAGTCATTCCGGTTTTACATGCAGCGATGTAAGAAGCCAGGTATTCTTCTGGTTCAGAATTTGCAATGGCAATTGATACAGAGTTGAGGTTTTCTGCAGGTTTGATGTTTGACATTGCTTTGCCGATGATAGCCTGAGGGTTGTCAGTCTGTTCAGGGAAGAAGTAAGAAGCAGTACAGATTTCGCCTTCTTCATTTTTGAAGTTATAGAAGAGTGCTTTTTCTCCTTCTTTTGGTTTTGCTCCGACTTCATCCATAATGGATTTGGTTGTAACGAATCCTGAAGTAAGTCCCTTTTCGTTTTTCACGAACTGGGCTGGAATCAGGCGTGGTGCCGGGAGGCAGTATCCTGTTGCTGCATTGATTACAGGTTCTGCCTTGATCTGGCCATATGCATTTGGAAGGAAAGGTGCATTGTTGTTTTCAATGCCTGCTTTCATAACTTTTGCGTTATGGCGTGGAATCCAGTATCCGTTAAACTCTTTTTCGGAGACTGGTTCAGTAAAAGGATTTGTGCTCATTTAGAGTCCCCCTTATTTAGTGATGTTCAGAATTCAGGCTGGAGTCTTACCCGTTTTCTGTAAAACCTACATAAAATATAATAAATGTAAGTGTATTTTATCCACCAAAAGATAAATCAAAAAAGATATATTTAA
>CALELJ010000272.1 GCA_937902445.1 uncultured Treponema sp.
GAAGGTCTTTTACAGGCGGAACTTCATCATACCAGGACAAAGGACCTTCCGCCGTCATTTGCTTAAGGTCAGGCCATTTTTCATAGTTGATTATGTTAAAGGGAGACACTCTCTGTACCTGGGGCAATTTTTTTTCACCCAGTGACAAGGCCGCAGAAATATCCTTGAGGTTTTCGTAGTCATAGCCATGAAGAAGCGAAAGAAGAATTTCCTTAGGCTTTGAATAGTTTTCTATGAGTTTTTTGTACTGAAGGACAAAGTCATCGAATGCTTCCTGCTCAAGGGCCTGGGCAAGAAGGGTTTCAGGCACAAGGGGAACTTCTTTCTTAAAAAGATGAGACCATAATTCCTGTAGTGTATTGAAAGAAAAGAGAATTCTTGCACGCTCACCCACATGGGACTTTGCCAGCATGCCACTGGCTTTTGCGTAAACATAGGAATCAGCTGCAGAAGTATCCATTGCCATATGAATGCCTACTCGAAAAGAAGTTTATCCATAAGGGAATCAAAGATTTCAAAATCCTTGTTTGTGCGGGACAAAGAATCCTTGTAGCCCTCCACTTCTGTCAGATGATCCTGGGAGATTTTTTCCCTGGCGGAATTTTCTTCGCTTTCCAGGGACTTTACAATGGAACCATAACGTTCATGGAATCTGGCATCTGCGGAACTTCTTGCTTCAGCAACCTTTTCGTCTGCCTTTTTCTGTGCCTCAAGCAGCATGTCTGCCGCTTCACGTTCAATCTCAAGAAGATGTTTGATTACATCAATTTCTTCCGCTGCCATAGTTATGCTCCATTCTTACGAATCTTACGAAATCTATTCTGCTGCCCGGCAAAGGAATTCGCAAACTTCCTGTGGAGTCTCAAGTTGCTGCAGCTGAGGAATAAATTCTTTATCCTGCAGGACAACAGCCAGTTCCTTAAGCACCTCAAGATGAAGTTCATCCTCGCCTTCTCCGCACACGATCAGGAACACAAAATGAACCGGTGCCCCATCAAGGGACTCGTAGTCGATGCCCTTGCGGCTTATACCGATGGCACCAACACATCCTTTAACGGATTTGCTTGTTCCATGGGGAACCGCAACCGAATGCATGATTCCCGTAGTCATTTTGCTTTCCCTGTCACGGATTGAAGCAAGGGCTTCCTCGCGGTCAAAGCCAGGATTAGCCGAATAGATTGCCTGGGCAAGCTCTTCAAAAAGCTCATCCTTTTCTTCGC
>CALELJ010000273.1 GCA_937902445.1 uncultured Treponema sp.
TGTCATTTACATAAGAATAGATGCTCTCTTCGTATCCGTCGTTGTACTGAATGGAAACTTCCGCAATAACGTCATTCTGTTCACCGGTAATGTATACAGGTTCCTCAGGAACAACCTTATCTGCCTTTTTCTTGCTTCTAAGGTCATCATTAAGGAATTTTGTGTACTCGTTGATTCCGCCTTCAAATTTAAGGACCATTTCCTTTGGATTTTCAAGGCGCTCATCACGGAATGTAATCTGAATTCCAGGGTTAAGGAATGCAAGTTCACGGAGGCGTGCAAGGAGAACATCAAAGTCATACTGAATTGTCTCAGTAAAGATTGTGGCATCACTCTTCCAGCGGATAGTTGTACCGGTTGATGTTGAAGTTCCGATTTCACGTACTCCTTCCTTTGAAGGAATACCTCTTTCAAATCTTTCCTCGTAGAGTTTTCCATCACGCTTTACAGTTGCCACAAGCCAGTCTGAAAGAGCATTAACGCAGGAAACACCTACACCATGGAGACCACCGGAAACTTTATATGTAGATTTGTCGAATTTACCACCGGCATGAAGTTTGGTCAAAACAAGTTCAAGGGCTGAAATTCCCGTCTTCTTGTTTATGTCAACAGGAATACCACGACCATCGTCTTCTACGCGGCAAATGTCATCGCGCTCAAGGGCTACAGTGATGTTATGACAGTAACCAGCCATAGCTTCGTCTATACAGTTGTCTACAACTTCGTATACAAGGTGATGCAAACCGTTTGGACCGGTCGATCCAATGTACATACCAGGCCTTTTACGAACTGGTTCAAGTCCTTCAAGAACCTGAATGTTATCGGCTCCGTAATCTTTGTTATCTGCCATTTGTATCCTCTTTTAATCTTTTTACCAATGAAAATAAAGACTGAAATTTTAAGTATAAGAGTACAAAATATAACAAATAAAAACAAAAAATTCAATAAAACAAGATACATATATATATGAAAACAATGTAGTAAAAATGAAACTTTATTTGATTTTCTGATCCATTAAATCAGTATGGAATTCAAAAATGAATTCAGCTATAATTGCCCCATGAGCAGTCAGAATTTCAAGATTTTCTGGGACGAAGTCCTAAACATGATACAGCAGGAATACATTGCAAACAACAACTCAATCGAATTCGAAATCTGGTACGGAAGAATAAAATACATTGAAGACTCTAATTCTGAGCTTACGGTTTCTTTTCCTTCAAAATTCATGTTCAACACTTTGACCAAGAGGGGTTACATACAGAACATAAAGGACAAGATAAAGGTTCTCTGCGGAAATGATATAACCATAAAACCTGTATATGAAGATGAAAATTCAAAAAAATCTGTATCCATTACATCAAATTCTGACACCCCATCATCTGTACCCATAGATAAAACAGATAAAGATGATGAAATAAAATCAACGGGTACAGATGAAAACAAAAGTGTACCCATAAATTTGAATTATTCCCCTGTAAAAGAAGTAAAAAAGCATCCTCAACTAAGAGAAGACTATACATTTGATCGTTTTGTAGTAGGTGACAACAATGAATTTGCCTACAGTGCATCCCTGGCAGCTGCAAAAGATCCTGGAAAAAAATTCAATCCTCTTCTTATTTATGGAGGAACAGGACTTGGAAAAACCCATCTCATGCAGTCCGTCGGCAACTATATTTACAACAATCCTCCCGAAGGAAAGGAAAACATAAACATCTGCTATATAACCGCAGAAAGTTTTACAAGTGAATTCATGAAATCCCTCAGGGAAAAAACTACAGAAGCCTTCAAATCAAAATATAGAAAAATAGATGTACTCCTTCTTGATGACATCCACTTTTTCGAAAAGAAAGATTCCACACAGGATGAACTTTTCTATACCTTTGAGGCTCTTTTCCAGAGAAAATCTCAGATGATTTTTACCTGCGACCGTCCTCCATCAAAATTAAATGACATAGATGAAAGACTTAAATCAAGATTCAATCTTGGAACACCTATAGATCTTCAGCCTCCAAGCTATGAAATGAGAATAGCAATTCTCCAGAAAAAGCTGGAACTTAAAGGTAAGACAGCACCTGCAGAAGTAATAGAATATGTAGCAAGAAACATTCAGTCAAACGTACGTGAACTTGAAGGATCTCTCAACAAGCTTATTGGTTATGCTGATCTGATGGAGAAACCCCTTACACTTGAGCTTGCAAAAAAACTCCTGAGCGACAGCATTACAAGCAATACAGATGAATCTGTCACCATTGATACCATTCTCAAAGTAGTCTGTAACTATTACAACATAACTCTTGCAGACATAAAGGGTACAGCCAGAAACCCTAAATTTGCCATACCACGCCATATTGCCGTTTATCTTTCAAGACAGATGGCTGACAGAACTTTCACCGAAATAGGAGGTGAACTTGGAGGAAGAGATCATACTACAATAATGAACAGCAATAGAAAAATTGAGACTCTTTTAAAGACAGATGAAAGCATGAATGAGACTCTTGAAATAATAAAAAAGAAGATAAGGGAGTATAAAAAGATTTAATTAATGATTTTTCCATAAAACAATTTTCTGTGGAAAACCATACCCACATATGCTACAATATTGTGGATAAGTTGTTGATAAAGTGATTTAATGTGGAGAAGTGGAAAAAAAGTGAATTCATATCATCTACTTTTCCACATTCTAAATCTATATAAATATTAGAAATAAGAGGGTTTTACATGAATTCACATTCCCTATTATTACTACTACTAAATTTATAAATTTATAAATTTAATAACCAAAGTGAATTCAAATTTACAAAATGTATATTTATACAAAATTCTGCATATTCTGTTTATGAAGAATTTTAAGGAGCAAAAATATGAAGTTTACTTTTGACAGAGACTTAATGCTTAAAGAAGTTTCAATTGCCCAGGAAATAATTTCTACCAAGAATTCCAGTTCTGTTCTTTCGAATATTCTCATAAATGCCTTTGAAAACAGACTTGTCATCAAAGCAACAGATGTTAAAATGAATTTTGAAACACAGATTCCTGTTCAAATAATTGAAGAAGGATCAACTACAATCTACTGTGATAAATTTCTTGGAATTCTTAATGCTCTTCCTTCTGGAGAAATTGAATTCATTCAGGATGTAAATGAAAATGATGAGCAGGCTGTAAAAGTAAAGATTTGTACTCTCGATAAGAAAAATAAATTTGAGATGAGAAGCATGTCCCAGGATAAGTTTCCTGATTTCACTACTTCTGATGATGTTCCTTATTTTGAAGTTTCATCAAAAGAAATAAAGGAAATGATAGCACAGACTTATTTTGCCGTCAGTGAGGATGCTACACGTTATTTCATGAACGGTGTTTATTTTGAGAAGAAGGATGATAACCTTAATCTTGTTTCTACAGACGGAAGAAGATTGAGTTTTGCATCGAAAAAAGTTCTTGCAGGAGTAAGTGAATTTCCATCGGCAATTGTACATCCAAAACTTTTAAATGTTGTATTGAAGCATTCTCCGGAAGAAGGAAATATTTTCATTGCCATCGTTGATAGAATGATTTTCTTTAAGTTTGGAAATTATAAGCTTGGTGGAGTTCTTCTTGATGGAACATTCCCTAACTATGGACCTGTCATTCCTGAACATCAGGAACATTATTTCCAGGTTGAGAAATCAGATCTTGCAAATGCATTAAAAAGCGTTTCACAGATGGTAGATAAGAAAGCCGGAAGAATTTATTTCAACATTTCTGATGGAGTTCTTAAGATATCTTCATCACAGGCTGACATGGGAAGTGCTGATGCAGAAATTCCATGTATGTATGCAGGAGATTCTTATTCAATTGCAATGAATTACAGATATGTTGAGGAACCATTGCGTGGAATTTCAACAGAAAGAATTGCCTTTGAATTTACTGAAGAAATGAAGGCTGTCACAATGAGACCTGAGCCTGCTGCAGATTATTTCCACATAATAATGCCAATGCAGAAGGAATAGTAAGGACAATCATAAAAAACAGCTTTGCCTTTTATTTCAATTACTCCGTACAATTTCAGGAATCTCTCAAATGAATCCATAGATTTGTCTTCAAAGGAAGTATTTTTTGTAGGACAAAATGGACAGGGAAAAAGTAATTTTCTTGAGGCTCTGTATTACTGCGCATACGGATCTTCCTTCAGAACCCACCTGGACAATGAAATAATAAGAAATGGTGAATCGGAAATGAGCATTCATTCCATGTTCCGGGAGGAAAAAAATTCGGTTCATACAACTCTCATAAAACTGAAGGAAAAATCAAAGAAGATAGAAAAAGACGGAAAAAACATCCATGACAGAAAGGAACTTGTAAATACGATTCCATGTGTTCTTTACAGCCATGATGATCTTGATTTTGCTGTGGGAGCTCCTGAAAGAAGAAGGTTTTTCATTGATCAGTCTTTAAGCATGTATGATGTTTTTTATATCGATGTATTGAGAAGATACAAGAAAATTCTAAAAAGCAGAAACATGTGCCTTGTTGAAAAGAACTATAATATTATTGATTCCTATGACATTCAGCTGGCGGAAAACGGAATAGAAATTCAGAAAAAAAGAAAAGCTGCCATATTTAAATTCAATCAGATATTTGACAGGATTTATGAGGAAGTTACAGGTATAGACGGAGTTCATATAAGGTATCTTCCTTCGTGGAAAGAAAATGAAAATGGAATTGATTCCGCATATGTAATAAATGAATACCTCAACAGAAACAGGGAAATGGAATGTATGAGAAATACAACGATGAGCGGTCCCCATCGTGACAGGATAGTATTTGAAAGAAAAGGAATTCCATTCATTCCACAGGCTTCAACAGGTCAGAGAAGACTGGTTTCACTGATATTGAGGACTGCCCAGGCGGTTTACTACAATCAGATAACTGGAAAAAATCCTGTACTTCTCATGGATGATGTTCTTCTGGAACTTGATCCTGAAAAAAGACAGAAGGTTACTTCCCTTCTCCCTGATTATGATCAGCTTTTTTGTACTTTTCTTCCGGGAGAACCATATGAAAACTACAGGAGGGATAATACTCTTGTATATGAAATTTCAGAAGGAAAATGGAACTTAAAAAATGAATGAAGACATAACATCCATAGGAAAAATAATTGAACGTGTTTTCACTGAAATAAGTATTGAAGATTCAAAAAATGCTGTTTCCATAGCAAACGAATGGAAAAAAATAGTTTCAAGAATAAAACCTTCTCAGAAAAGTATTTCAAGAAATGAAAATCTTGGAAATAATATTGCAGATCATTCAAGAGTTGTCGATATAAAGAATGGTGTTCTTCTGGTAGAGGCAGATCATCCGGGATGGATTTCACTTCTTCAGTTTTATAAGAATTTCATACTGAAAGGATTCAAAATGTCCCAGTGTGAAATAAAGATAAACAATATAGTTTTCAAGCTTTCCGGAATGAAGGGAGAGCTTTGTGAAACCGTTGATGAAAAGGAAAAACTGGGTAGAAAACTCATAGAAAGACAGATAGAGCAGGATGAAAGGGGACCGGTTCCGGCTGAATCAGAATTTCTGAAAAAAAGGGAGAAAAAAGAACTTCCACCTGAGCTTAAGTCCATATTTGAGGATTTGGAAAAAACCATGTTGACCAATTCCGATAAATAATGATAATATCGCGTACTAAAATTGAAATTATTTTAAATAATATAGGAGTCGTCACATGTTACGTACATACCAGCCAAGTAAAACAAAGCGCACAAGAAAGTTCGGTTTCCGCGCAAGAATGGCAACAAGAGGCGGAAGAATGGTTCTTGCTAGAAGAAGAGCAAAGGGTCGTCATAAGCTCACTGTTTCTGATGAAAAGAAGCCTTACTGATAATTAGTGAATAAGGATGGATACGGACTTGTTAAAAACAGGGTTCTTTAAACGTGAAGAACATATAAAGAAGCCTGCCGACATCCAGAAACTTTTTAAGACGGGGAAGAAAGTCAGCGTAAATGGAGCAAAGCTCTTTTTTAAGCTGAATGATAAGAATATCAACCGAATAGGTTTTCCCCTTCCCCGTGGCTATGGCAATGCTGTTGAACGCAACAGGTCCAAGCGCTATAGCCGTGAAACATATCGTTTTTTTAAAACACACCTGAACACCGGGTATGACATGCTTTTCTTAGTATATCCCGGAAATGACTCGTTCCTCTCGCGGTGTGATCAATTTAAGACATTATGCATAAAAGCTGGTTTATTGAAGGATTAAGAAATTTTTTTATAAATTTTTTTTGTCTTTTGATACGGTTTTATCAGGTTTGTATTTCTCCTCTCTTCCCGGACTGCTGTCGCTATACGCCCAGTTGTTCTCAGTATGCTATTGAAGCAATCAGAAAACATGGTCCCTTGAAGGGGCTTTATCTTTCTTTCAGGCGAATATTAAGGTGCAATCCCTTCCATGAAGGAGGATATGATCCTGTTCCCTGAAAGATGAAGAAAGGAAAATTAACTATGGATAAAAACAGCATTATAGCAATCGTGTTGTCCAGCCTTGTGCTTATGGGTTCGTTCTTTGTTCAGAGCAAATTCATAATGCCAAAGCAGCAGGCAAAGGCGGAAGCTCAGGCAGCTGAAATGCAGGCTCAGAGGGCACTTGAGCAGGAAAAAGTAAAATCAGAAAATGAAATGATTTCTGCTTCCTTTGAGGAAGAAACAAATGATTCTGAGGAATCTGTTGCTGAAAGAGAATATACAATCACAACAAACAAGGCAAAGATTGTATTTACAAACAAAGGTGGAGACATCGTAAGCTACAAGCTTCTTGAACATCTGGACAAGGAAACTGGTGACGGTGTTGAAATGGTAATGAATGCAGACGGATCCAACAGGGCATTTTCAACAGCCTTTGGTGGATTTGATGCTGACATTCTTAACGACACATTCAATGTTGTAGTAAAGGACAGCAATACAATTCTTTTCTACCGCGATTATGAAATCAAGGATGCAGAAGGAACTCCTCATAAGTTCACATTCGGAAAGAGATATACATTCTCTCCTGATGATTATGCTTTCAAATTTGAGGTTTCAGTTCTTTCAAAGGAAGATACAAACAATCTTGACTTCAGAGGATCCTCTTATACTTTGAGAACTTCTCCTCAGATTGGTCCTCATTATGACAAGAAAAACCGTTACGAAGTCAGACAGTTTCTTGCTTTGAATGGAAACAAGAAAGTAAGAAAAAATATTTCCGACAAGACATATGAAATGAATTCCCTTGAATGGGCAGGTGTAGGCGGAAAATATTTTACAATACTTGTTAAGCCTGTAGATGCAGGTACAATGAATTCTTCAGTAAAGTCGGTTGCAAAATCAGAAAGCGGAGAAAACACTCAGGTTGTACTTTCAAGAAAATCGATTTTTAATAAAAACGTAAATGATACTTATTACGTTTACGTTGGTCCTCGCCAGGAAGCAGAGCTCATCAAGTACAATGATCAGGGAAAAAATGCATGGTCACTTACGAACATCAGGTTCAACCAGGCTTTGCAGACAAGCGGTCTTTTTTCTCCTATCGAAAGAATTCTCAAATGGTCTCTTGATAAGATTTACATTCCTGCAAAAAACTGGGGTGTGTCTATCATCATCCTTACAATCATCCTTAAGATTATTCTCTTCCCTCTCAATAAGAAGCAGGCTGTTGGTTCACTTAAGATGCAGGAACTTCAGCCACGCATGAAGGAAGTTCAGGAAAAGTACAAGAACGACCAGGCAAAACTTGGAGCTGAAATGCAGAAGCTTTACAAGGAAGTTGGATACAATCCTATGTCAGGATGTCTTCCAATGATCGTTCAGATGTTCATTCTTTTTGCGATGTACAATGTTTTCAACAATTATTTTGAGTTCCGTGGAGCAAGTTTTGTAAAGGGTTGGATAGATGACCTTTCAACAGGTGACAGCATCTGGACATGGAAAAGGATAATTCCTCTCATATCTGGATTTACTATGAACAACCTCAGGCTTCTTCCTTTCATCTACACTATTTCACAGCTTCTCAACGGAAAAATCACCCAGTTTGGTAATCCTGGAGCAGCATCAAGCCAGGGTCAGATGAAGATGATGATGTACGGTATGCCTATCATGTTCTTCTTCCTGTTCTACAATGTACCGAGCGGACTTCTTCTTTACTGGACATCAAGCAACATTCTTCAGATTGGACAGCAGCTTATAATTAATGCCTAC
>CALELJ010000274.1 GCA_937902445.1 uncultured Treponema sp.
CAGGGCTGCTGAGCCTGTCGAAGTAGCCCTATAAAACTCAGAGTTTCTTCGACTGAATGAAAGCGGACCCTTCGACGAGCTCAGGGATCCTATGGATGTGCAGGGAGGCTTGGCGGGCGCAGGGCTGCTGAGCCTGTCGAAGTAGCCCTATAAAACTCAGAGTTTCTTCGACTGGATGAAAGCGGACCCTTCGACTTCGCTCAGGGGTCCTTGGCGGGCTTGGGGACGGACCCTTCGACGGGCGCAGGGATCCTATGGATGTGCAGGGAGGCTTGACGGGCGCAGGGCTGCTGAGCTTGTCGAAGTAGCCCTATAAGTATTATTTCATTGACTAAATGTAAAAAACAAACTTTAATCTATGATATGGTCGTAGAAAAAAAGGAAATAATCGAGCTTCAAAAGCACATCGAACGGAAAATCAACGAGATGAACCTTTCTCCAAAGCCTGATTCGGCAAAAATTTTTGACCTGAACATGCTGGACTCAAACATTTCCCTTTTTCTTCTTGGGGCGGAATTCCGTGACGGGCCTCTTGAGCTTCTTTCAAAAGACAAGCTGATAATTGATGCTCTAAGAGCCTTCAGAAATGACTCGGTTAAGGAAATGGACATTTCCGATATGGCCAACGACATTGCCCTTGCCACCCAGGAAATCCTGGAACTCATAGACAGCCTGGAGGACAGGGTCGGCAACATTCAGGAAAAGATTTTTGTGGACAATGTGAAAGCAAGGCTGGATTCCGCCTATGAAACCCTACGGCAGCTTACGGAACTAAAAAAAGCGCAGAAAAAGGTCATCAAGGAATGGCAGACTACGGAAATTCCACTGCCTTTGACGAATGCGGGCAGACTGCTTGGGCGCGTCAAAAGTGAAAAAAAGGCCGCGGCTTCCCGTGAAAACGGCAGGAAAGGCGGAAGACCACGCAAGGACGGCGGAAAAAGTTCAGCAGGAAAAAAAGAATCACCGGCAAGGACAAAAAAAGCGGCTGCAAAAACAACCGCTTCAGGAAAAAAGTCCAGATAAAGTCCGCAACAAATGCCCGTGAGTTACGTTCAGTACTTTTGTGTTTAGTTGGCCTTGCCAAGTCGCAGGCTGTCGCCTGCTACCACCAACTCTGTCGAGTTGGTGCGGTCAGTAAAAGGTGTTTAGTTGGCTTTGCCAACTAAACACATGCGTTCGCTGCGCGATCCGCGGCGGTAAGGTAGATTTGACTGTGCGCTCACGCGCACGGCCTTACCATTCATTGTCTTAGTTGGCCTTTCCTACTAGGCACATCCATTCTGCTTCGGCACAGAGTGTTTCGCCGACGTAGGCTTTGCCGGACTGCTTGATCATCTTTGGGCTTACGCGGAGGTTCTTGATTTCCATGCGTACCTTGTCGCCCGGGCGAACCTGGTTGCGGAACTTTACCTTGTCCAATGTTGCAAAGAAGAACAATGCTCCGTCCTCAAACTTTTTCTGGTAGCTGAGGGCAGCTCCGCCTGCCTGTGCCATTGTCTCACAGAGGATGACACCTGGTACTACAGGGTATTCAGGGAAGTGTCCCTTGAAGAAGAATTCGTTTTCTGTGAATGTGTGCTCGCTTACGCTTCCTTCGTCGTCGCAGCTGATGATTTCATCTACGAAGAGGAAAGGATCGCGGTGTGGCAAAAGTGATTTGATATCTGTTGTTACTGACATGTTTTACTCCTATAAAAAAAGCAGGGTACTTTGATAATCTCAGCAGCCCTGCTCTATTACTAACGATTCAATTAGTTAACTTTCTTGAATACAACGATTCCGTTGTGTCCACCGAAACCGAAGTTTCCGCTCATTGCAACGTCAACTGGCATTTCAATACCCTTGTTTGGTGTGTAGTTGAGGTCACATCCGCCTTCTACATCTGGGTTGTCAAGGTTGATTGTTGCTGGGATGTAGCCATCCTGGATTGCCTTAACGCACATAAGAGCTTCAAGGGAACCTGCGTTTCCGAGGCAGTGACCTGTCATAGACTTTGTTGAAGAAATGTGAAGGTCCTTTGCAGCATCACCGAATGCGATGTGGAGCATCTTTGTTTCACCAGAGTCATTCTTTGATGTTGATGTTCCGTGTGCGTTGTAGTATGTAACATCCTTTGGTTCAACACCAGCATCCTTCATAGCCATTGTCATAGCCTTTGCTCCGCAGATTCCGTCTGGATTAGGAGCTGTAAGGTGATAAGCGTCAGAAGATGAACCGTAACCTGCAAGTTCACAGTAAATCTTTGCACCACGTGCCTTTGCGTGTTCGTATTCTTCGAGAACGAGGATTGTTGCACCTTCACCCATGATGAATCCGTCGCGGTCCTTGTCGAATGGACGGCAAGCCTTTGTTGGATCATCTGCCCACTTTGTAGAAAGAGCGTGGAGAACTGTGAAAGAAAGTGTTCCGAATCCACAGATTGTGCTTTCAGCACCACCAGCGAGGATTACGTCATAGCGTCCTGAGCGGATTACATCGAGTGCGTTTCCGAGAGCGTCTGTACCAGATGCACAAGCTGTAACGATATCAAGGTTCTTACCC
>CALELJ010000275.1 GCA_937902445.1 uncultured Treponema sp.
CATGGCGAAACTTTATGAGGACCAGGGAATGCTTACCCAGGCTCTTGCAAGCTATAAGACCATCGAAAATTTTGATTCGTGGAATGTGGCTTCAAGAAAGGGTCTTGAAAGGGTAAACAACCAGATCCTCGAGGAACGTGAGAAAAAGCAGGAAAAGAAAACTGAAATTGATGCGTCTGAATTCCTTGATTCCGATGATGACATTTCTATCGGTGAAAGAGTCCGCGTCGCAGAGGAAGTGACACTTTCTTTTGAGGATATGGACAAGCCGGAACCACAGACAGTTGAAGTTGTTGTCCATGAAAACAGCCTTGACCAGTACAACAGCGGATTTGAAAAACTTCAGGATGAGGAAATCAGTGCCGAGGAAATCTTTGCCGAAGGCCGCCTCGATGATGAAATAGAAGCAGACAATCAGGAACACTACGCAAAGAGCCTTGACGATCTTATAGGCGACACGGATCTTGATGATGAAGGTACAGGTCTTGAGGAAGACAATACAAGTGCCGAGGATTTCTTTTCAAACAATCCTTTTGGAACAAATTCATCACGCTCAAGTGGTCCAAAGGAAAATTCTTTTGAACCCGATTTTGAATTCGAAGAAGAAAAGCCGGACAGAAAGCTTCCGAAAGATGAAGTCATTTCACTTGATGACGGTTGGGAAGATGACGAGGAGTTTGAGGAAAAAAAGAAACCGGAACCAAAAAAGCCGGCCGCAAAAAAAGCTCCTGCCAGAAAAACTGAACCTGAGAAAAAAGTGGAGCCTCTGCAGGAAGAAGAACCAGCTTTTGATGACGATGACGAATTTGAGGATGAAGTATCCGAGGTTGCCGGCGATGATGGTTTTGAGGATGAAATCTTTGCCGACGACCCGATTGAACCTGAGGCAGCGGAGCCAGAGGTAAACGATGCCAATGAAGCCTTTGCCGACGAGGATATTGAAGAAGACCACATCGACGAGGAGATCATGGAGGAACCGGAATATGTGCCTGAACCTCCGGAAGAGGATGAAATAGTTCCTGATGTCTTTACAGAGGAAGAGCCTTTTGAAGATGTTGAGGAGCCAGAAATCATTCCGGAAGAAGAAGTTTATCCGGAAGAACCTTCTGTGGACATGGCCATCCTTGCAAAAGCAGCCGATGCAATTCAGACTGTGGCAGACGCCATAACTGAAAACAATGTCATGAAAAAGGCAAATGTAACGGCAGACCTTTTTGAAAAACTTCGTGCCCTCAGTACATACCTTCCTGAAGAGAAGCGGGAGGAATTCCTTGAAAGCAAGATCCGTCTTCAGCTTGACTATATCATTTCAAAGCTTTCTGGAAACAGAGGTCTTCTCGGAACTGCAAAAATTCTGCGCCAGCAGCTGGGCAGGGAAGATGAGGCGTCGGAACTTGACAGTGGCAGAACGCTGCTTCTTAAGGTCCTTGAGTATTCCAAAGGGCTTGTAAGGGAACTTCCTGACGCAAGTATGGTTTCTTCCCTCAATGGACAGATTGAAAACCTCATCGAAAAAATATAAATAAACCATTTAATTGAATTTTAGTGCATTATATGGTATATATTTTCATTATTTATATTTTATAGAGGAAAGTATATGCTTACACTTAAATTCGGTGGAACAAGTATGGGTTCTGCCCGCCGCATTCTTGACAGTGTGGAGATTATGTTGGGGCGCGCAAAGACTGACCGCATCAGTGTTGTTGTCAGTGCAGTAGCCGGTGTATCAAACAAATTGCAGGCAGCAATCGACGGGTGCATCACAGGCGGGACCGCAACTTCATTTGTAAGCGAACTCCGTTCAATTCACGCAGACATCTGCGCTGAAATCAAGTCAACAGTTCCAGAATTCGATACAAACAGCGTTACAGCAAAGATTGAAGCCCACCTTGTGGAGCTTGAAAAGCTTCTTTCAGGTCTTGCAACATTCGGTGAATGTCCTGACAGCGTACACTGCCGCATCATGGGCATGGGAGAACTTATGTGTGCTCCTATCGTTGAGGCAGTGATTCTTGCAAAGAAGCAGAGCATCCTTCTTTTGGACAGCCGCAAGTTCATCTATACGACAGGCGACCAGAAGGAAGGAGATCCTGACTATGCAAGATGTTCCGAAGCATTTGCCGCATACCGCGACGGTTCCCAGTCGGCACAGATTTTGCTTTTCCCTGGATTCATCTGTTCATGGATCAGCGGAACTGACGCAAAGCCTGTAATGGGACTTCTTGGCCGCAACGGTTCGGACTTCAGCGCAGCAATCGTAGGCG
>CALELJ010000276.1 GCA_937902445.1 uncultured Treponema sp.
GCCCCCATTTTCCCTTCCCTCGCACTTTTTTGCAAAAAACGCTTTCCCACCTGTCTTTTCTTGTTGAAAGATTATATTATCTCTATTCCTGAAATATCATTGATTTTTCAAAAATGTCCAGCATTTCTCTCTCATTCCGCAAAGACGGTGCCATAGAATCCCTGAAATAATTTCCATAGATCAACTATACGATTGCGAGCCAGGCGATTGTTGCCGCATCCTTTGCGATATTTTCAATCACACAGTATTCGTTTGGCTGGTGACAAAGCTCATCCATGGTAGACCAGACTACGGCATCGATACCCATGTTACGCAGTTCAGATGCAACGGTACCTCCACCGATGCCTATGAATTCCGGCTCAATACCATGAACGGCCTTTATGGCAGCGGCAAGTTTTTTTGCAACCGCAGAATCTTTTGAGGTTGCAGGACTCTGAGCTGCCTGCTTTTCCGAAACTTCAATCTTTACGCCGTATTTCTTTTCAATATCGGAAACAACAAGGTTCACTTCACGTCTTACTTCATCAAGGGAATAGCATGGAAGAATTCTGCAGTCAAAACAGAGAACATCGTCGCCCGGAATAATGTTTACGCCACTGACATTGGCATTCTGCATGGTCGGCTGGAAAGTAGAACAATCAGGCTCAAACATAGGATCCCGTCTGTCAAATTTCTTTTCAAGGGCATTTACCCTCATTGCCAGATCACAGGCGGCAAGTTTTGCGTTGCGTCCCTGGTCCGGGCGGCTTCCGTGTGCCTGCTTGCCAACAGTATGGAACTTGAGCCACAGCAGATTCTTTTCAGCAATTTCAATGGTAGCTCCCTTTGGATCACCTCCATCAGGAATGAGAACCAGGTCATTCTTTCCAAAAATTTCCGGATGATTCTTCACAAGCCATCCCATTCCGTAGGCGGAACCAACTTCTTCGTCTGCCATGAAAAGAAGCTTTATCGTATGTTCTGGAAGAATATGCTGCTTCACAAAACTCAATGCCGCAAGAACACCGGAACACAACCCCTGCTGGTTGTCCTCAACACCACGGCCATAGATTTTTCCATCCTTGACAACAGCCTGCCATGGATCAGTATTCCAGAGGGAAAGTTCTCCGGCTGGAACAACATCCATGTGGGCGCAGATCCAGATATTGTAGTCATCAAGATTTCCAGGAATTGTCGCAACAAGATTCGGACGAAGGCCTCCGCCAACGCGGCTGTCAGGAGCATCAAAATGCTCAAGATTCTTTATTCCGTTTGCCTTAAGCCACTGTTCAAGGACGGCACACTTTTTACTTTCACCGTCACCACCATTTTCCGGTGCAAGAGCAGGAACACATGTAAGGGCTTTTTCAAGATCCACAGCCAGTTCAGTATTGTCATAGATAAATTCTTTAAGCTGATTAAGTTCGTCGATATTCATGATTCAATTATAGGGACATAATATTTTAAAGTCAAAAACCGACGCAGATATTTTATTGTTATGGAAGGAATCTTCTATTGATGTGATTCTTTGAATGAATATAGAATGAAAAAAAATGAAAGTGAAATTCCTCACGGCTTTCCAGATCCTTATTTTCTCTTCCGTATTTTTTACCTTCGCGGAATTCTATCAGGGCGACATGGCCTTCGTTTCAACAGGCTATGGACTGGAAGTCTACGATGAACCGGACCCGGAATCAGAAACCAGCGCCTCAATTCCTTTCCTTGAAGAAATTGAGATTCTTGAAAATTCTTTCATCGATGTCACCTTCGACGGAATCACATCCAGCTGGGTAAAAATCCGTTTCGCAGAAATAGAAGGCTGGTGTTTCAGCGGTTTTCTTGAAAATTCCACGGAATCAATCGAGAAATTCACGGAGCGGCCATGGAGCTTTGATGGCGGTAAAAATATCTTCGTCTTTAAATCCGACGGAACCTACAGCTACGGAATCCACAGCGCAAGTTATGGCGGAAGCGGTATCTGGACTGTAAGCGGCAACACTCTCATCATCGAAGGAACTGTTGCCAACAACAAGTTTGAGGAAAGCTTCTATGAGAAACTGGATTTTCTTTTCATGGAAGACGGAACAATAAACCTTGGGGAAAAATTTCTATATCCTCTGCGAAACATCAGGTTCTTTGTAGGTGAAAAAGAAATTACAGATGATCTTTTCTACTACAGCAAAATCTATCCATATCCCTTGAACAGGAACCAGAATCTTTACAGACTCAACGACGGTCTTTTCATAAGCTGGTACGAAGACAGTGAACTTACAAAACCGTATCCATTCATTCCAAAAGGAGAAACAAGGGCTCTGGTCCTTCATGCAAAATTTCTTGATCCATCTCTTGAGACAATTGAATTTCCAGGAGTAATGAAAAAAGTAATGCGGAACTATAAAAGCTGCCGTGTTTGACGAAGGCATCAATGAAATCGAAGACAGCGCTTTTGAAAACTGTATAAATCTTAAGACCATCAGTCTAAGCAGTGGTCTGAAAGTCATTGGAAGATACAGCTTTGCAGGAACTCAGATTGAATCGGTTGAAATTCCTGAAGGCTGCCATACGGTAAAACAGGGAGCCTTTCTTAACTGCAGGAAACTCAAGGAAATTTCTTTTCCATCAACAATGGAAGAAATTGACCTTTCGGTTCTGTGCACAACTGAAAGAAAATCAAATCCGGTGATCGTGAAAATCCATTCATGGAATCCAATGATAGTTTCAGACAGAACAGACGCACTTGAATCTTCACTGGCAAATGAAAAAATAATCAGACCAAACATCAAGGCCGTTTACGTTCCAAAAGGATGTGTGGAGCGTTACAAAAAGAACAAGGCCCTTTCAGAACTTTGCACTAGAATACTACCCCTGCCGGAATAAAAAAACAGCGCCACAGGTGGCGCTGCCCTTCACAAGTCAATTACATCTTGAAATACTTTTTATATGCATTCCATGTCGAACCGATGAGTGTGTCAACATCGCTGTACTTTGCTTCCCAGCCAAGGATTTCCTTTGCCAGATCCGATTTTGCCGTAAGCTGGGCAGGGTCGCCGGGACGACGTTCTACATAATCTGCCTTGATTTCTTTACCAGTGATGCGGCGTGTAGACTCAAGCATCTCAGTAACGGTGATTCCGTTTCCTGTACCAAGATTGAGGGTGAGGCTTTCCTTCTTTGAGGAAATATATTCAAGCGCCATAACGTGGGCAGAAGCAAGGTCCGTAACGTGGATGTAGTCGCGGATACAGGTTCCGTCGCGTGTAGGATAATCGTTTCCAAAGACGCAGAGTTTTTCGCGTTTTCCGCATGCAACTTCCATCATGACAGGAAGAAGATTTGCAGGATTTTTTTCAAGACCATAGAGAACTCCCTCTGGATCATAGCCGGCTGCGTTGAAATATCTGAGGGCGGCAAACTTGAGTCCCTTGAGTTTGTCATACCATGCCATGAATTCCTCAATCTTGAGCTTTGTGAATCCGTAATAGTTTTCAGGATTCTTTGGATGGTTCTCATCGATAGGAAGATACTGAGGCTCACCAAATGTTGCGGCACTTGAGCTGAACACCATGTTGAGACAATTATATTTGACGGCAGCATTGAGGATGTTGATTGTTCCGTTTATGTTGTTCACAGAATATTTTTCAGGAGCAACCATGGATTCACCGGCAGCCTTGAAAGCGGCAAGATGGATGAAGGCATCAAAACCTTTTGCAAAAGCCTTCTCAAGATCCTTTGTCTTAAGAATGTCGCCCTTTATGAAACCGTTTTCCTTGAAAAGATTCTGCTTAAGTCCGCTGGAAAGGTTGTCAAAAACAGTTACCTTGTGGCCCTTTGCCATAAGTTCCTTAACAACATGACTTCCGATATATCCTGCACCACCAATAACAAGTACCTTCATGGTTCTACCTCTCATTTCTTTGTTTTCTACATTATTCCACAAAGAAGATCCATTTGCAATTTACATGAGTCCACATAGAACAACTCTTTGCGCAAGAGGCCTGTTTCACACTTTCTGCAAATTCTGTATACTGTCAGAAAAAATAAATACAGCAGAGGTATAACTATGTATATTACATGTCTTGATCTTGAAGGCGTTCTTGTTCCTGAAATCTGGATTGAATTTGCAAAGGTTTCAGGCATTCCTGAACTTACACGCACAACACGCGATGAGCCGGACTACGACAAGCTTATGAAATGGAGAATCGGAATTCTCAAGGAACACGGACTTGGGCTTAAGGAAATTCAGGATGTAATTTCAAAGATTGATCCTCTCCCAGGTGCAAAGGAATTTCTTGATACACTCCGCTCAAAGTGCCAGACAATCATCATCAGCGATACATTCAGCCAGTTTGCAGGTCCATTGATGAAGAAACTTGGCATGCCAACTATTTTCTGCAACGAACTTGTAGTAGCACCAAACGGTGAAATTACAGACTTTAAGATGAGATGTCCTCAGTCAAAGCTTACAACAGTAAAGGCTCTCCAGTCATGCGGATTTGAAACAGTAGCAAGCGGTGACAGCCACAATGACCTTGCCATGATCAAGGCAAGCAAGGCTGGCTTCCTCTTCCGTTCAACAGACCAGATCAAGAAGGACAATCCTGAACTTGAAGCTTTTGAGGAATACGATGATCTTCTCAAAGCAATTCTCAAGGTTGTTGAAGCTTAAAAAAAAGCAGGATACTTCGACTGGCGCTCAGCAATCCTGCTCACGGTATAGGATCCCTGAGCTGAGTCGAAGGGTCCGCCGCGCAATACAAAATCAAAGATTAGAACAATCCTGAAATTACGCCGTTGTCATCAACATCGATGTTTTCTGCAGCCGGAACTTTCGGAAGTCCAGGCATGTCCACGATATCTCCGGCAAAAGCAACAACGAATCCAGCACCGCTGTAAAGCTGAACGTCGCGTACAGGGAATGCATATCCTGATGGAGCGCCAAGTGCAGACTTGTTGTGGCTGATGGAATTCTGTGTCTTTGCCATGCAGACAGGAAGATTTCCATAACCGGCCTTTTCATATTCAGCAAGTTTCTTAAGTGCCTTTGTATCGAATTCAACAGAAGCAGCTCCGTAAATTTCCTTTGCAAGAGTTTCAATCTTTTCCTTGAATGTGGCATCCAAAGGATAGATGTTCTTGAACTCAGAAGGCTTGTCACAGATTTCTACAACTTTTTCAGCAAGGGCTTTTGCACCTTCTCCGCCTTTACCCCAGCCTTCACAAAGAATAGCTTCACTTCCGCATTCCCTGGCAAGCTGCTGAACGAGGGCAATTTCCGCATCAGTATCGGTAATGAACTTGTTTACTGCAATAATGCAAGGAAGCCCGAATTTTTTCATGTTGTTGATGTGGGCCTTTACGTTTTCAAAACCACTTGTAATGGCAACAAGATTTTCAATTCCAAGGTCAGACTTGAGTACACCACCGTGCATCTTTATTGCGCGGCATGTAGCAACGATTACAGCTGCATTCGGCTTGAGTCCATGCATGCGGCATTTGATGTCAAAGAATTTTTCTGCACCAAGGTCAGCGGCAAAACCGGCTTCGGTCACTACATAGTCACCTGTAGCAAGGGCGCAGAGAGTTGCGTTGATGGAGTTGCATCCGTGTGCGATGTTTGCGAAAGGACCACCGTGGATGAATGCCGGATTCTTTTCGAGAGTCTGGACAAGGTTCGGTCTGATGGCGTCCTTAAGAAGAGCGGCAATTGCTCCAGTACATTTAAGCTGGCCGAAAGTAACGTTTTCTTTTGCATATGTCTGGCCGATGATGATGCGGCTGATTTTTTCCTTGAGTTCAGAAATGCTCTTTGAAAGACATACGATAGCCATAATTTCAGAAGCAACGGAAATCTGGAAGTGGCTTTCACGCGGAACTCCGTCAACACGGCTTCCGAGTCCAAGGATGACATTGCGGAGGGAACGGTCATTAAGGTCAACACAGCGCTTCCATGAAATCGTGCGAGGATCGATGTTGAGGACATTTCCCTGCTGGAGGTGGTTGTCGATGAGGGCTGCCATAAGATTGTTTGCGGCAGTAATTGCATGGATGTCACCTGTAAAATGAAGGTTGATGTCTTCCATCGGAACGACCTGGGCATATCCACCGCCACAGGCACCACCCTTGATGCCAAAACAAGGTCCAAGGGAAGGTTCACGGAGGGCTATTACAGTCTTCTTTCCGATTTTATTGAGACCGTCACCAAGAGCGATGGTAACTGTAGATTTTCCTTCACCGGCTGCAGTTGGCGTCATGGCAGTAACAAGAACAAGCTTTCCCTTTTTGCTGGAAGCCTGGAGTGAATTCAGTTTTTCAAAGTTGATCTTTGCCTTATATGAACCATAGAAATCCAGGTCTTTTTCCTCAAGACCAATTTTTCTGGCAACTTCAGCCACCGGAACCATTACATTTTTCTGTGCAATTTCAATATCTGTCATATTCACTCCGCTAAGTATTTTTAGTCCTACCATTCTATTGAAAAACACTTAGAATTTCAATTTACCAGGAATCTGAAAAAAGAAGACTATTTGATTATTGTATGTTATAATTGAAGGGAACCTATGTGTTCCGCAATATCAAAAAGTTTTTTTTCAATCTCAAAGTAATTTTTGAGACGACTCCAATTTTTGAGGTATAAGATGAAAAAATTTTGCTTTTTGAGTTTATTGTTTTCATTGTTTTCATTGTTTTTCCTTTCATGTACTTTAAATCAGGAATCAGGCGGAAGTCTCCACGTCACGCTGCCGGAAGAAACAGAAACAACCCGTGCAATTACACCTGTCGAAACAAGCTATACAGTCACCATTGCAGGTCCCACATCCGTTGAACCAAAAACTGCACGTGCAGGTGAAACAATCCAGTTCAGTGAACTTGCTTCAGGCAATTATTCCGTAAAGGTCGAAGCCTTCAGAAAGACTAAGGATTCCGCTCCGGTGAAATTTGCTGAAGGTAACGAAAATGCTGTCGTCGAGCCGGAAAAGGAAACAAATGTCCTCATCATCATGAAAGCAATCAAGACAGACATAGATATTGATGATTTCGATGAAATTGATGATGCTGAAAAAGTTGATGATACCGTAAATGAATCAAACACAGAAGAAAAAACCGAAGACAAAAAAGATGGTGCAGACGGAACTAAAACAGATGCCGTAGAAACAGGCAAGGATCAGGAAACAAAGACCGAAGTCGAAAAAGATCCTGAACCAACCCCGGAACCAGCCACTGGTCTTTTTGTAAAACTTGCAGGCATAGAGGGAGTTTTCATGGATGAAAACAACAAACCGTACATTCTGCCAAATTATCAGGGAGAACAGAAAAATTTGCTCTGTGTAAAATATGACGGCACAGAAGTGGAAAAAGATAAATTCAATATCGAAGTCAAAGAAGGAGCCTGGGCAAACCTTGGCACCTTGAAATTGATGGTTCTATATGCGCCGACAAATGAATCAACGGAATTTGAAATCACAGTCAAGAAAATATTAAAGCCGACAAGTTTTTCCTTAAACACGCTAAATATCACAAGAGAATCAGGTGCATCCTATGATTTCCAGCTCATGACAGACAGCTGCAATATCAGTCCTACTAATATACCAGTAATACTGACTGAATACCTAAAAGCAAAAATGATTGTCAGAGTTTTTGAACCTGGTGCAGAAGAATCCGGTAAAGGCAAAGTATGTCTGAATGAAAAAGAATTCACTGAATTTGAGTTCAACCGTGGTCGTGTTGACGGTGTTCTGTCTTACGATGACATTACCCTTGACTCCGACAACAAACGCGTCATCACAACTCCAGGCAATTACGACCTGAGCGTTACAGTCTATCAGTATATTTCAAATGCAGACTACGAAAAATATTTTATCCCAGGTTTCTTTGAAGCAAAGGAGAGTATTTCCATCGGTGAATAAAAAAAAGGGATGCTCCCTGAAGTGCACTAATGCACATCAAGGAACATCCCTTTTCTATTTTAAATCAGCTATGACTTATTTGATCTGTTCAAGAGCAGAGTCTGCAGCAATCTTTCCAAAGATACAGATATCTGCGACAGCGTTTCCGCCAAGACGGTTGCCGCCATGGATTCCGCCTGTAACTTCACCTGCCGCATAGAGGCCCGGTACATGATTTCCGTTTACATCAATAACTTCTGCCTTTGTGTTGATCACGATACCACCCATTGTGTGGTGGATTGCAGGTCCGATTTCACATGCATAGAAAGGTCCCTTTGTAAGTGGACGTGGCATTTCGTTTGCCTTTCTGCCAAGAGGATCATTTCCGCTTGCCTGGATCTGTGCATATTCAGCCATTGTTGATTCAAGGACATCGGCAGGAATCTCAAGTTTGCCTGCAAGTTCAGCAACTGTAGCACCTTCAGTAAGGAGACCCTTCTTTACATAGCCTTCGATTGCCTTGAGGGATTCACGAACATCCTGATCAAAGAGAATGTATGCTGTCTGTCCCTTCTGCTCAAGGATTGCCTTTGACATGACGTCGCGTGTTGCCATTTCAGTACAGAATCTCTTTCCGTCACGGTTAACGATAATTGCACCATTTCCGCGTACAGCCTCAGTGATCATTGTTCCGTTTCCTGGAACTACTGTAGGGTGAGTCTGGATTTCATCCATCTGAGTAAGGGCGGCATTGAACTTCTTTACCATTTCAAATGCATCGCCTGTAGCACCTCTGTGGTTTGTTGTTCCAAACCCCTTGAGGCTGGCCTTGTATGAAACAACCATGTCAGGATTTGCGCCGAATCCACCAGCTGCGACAATCACTGCCTTTGCCTTGATTGTATAGTCGCCGTTCTTGGCGCTTACCTTTACACCGCAAGCACGGCCTTTATCATCAAGAATTTCTGTAACCTTAGAATTAAGTCTGATTTCTGCACCTGCGTTTTCAGCAGCCTTCACAAGAACAGGAACAAGGTGTGCACCAACAGCAGCACCACCCTGAGGTCTGTGTGTTCTTTTGTTTGAACTTCCGGCCATCTTGCCTACATCTGTAAGATCAGCTCCAATGGAAATAAGCCAGTCAACAGTAGCGGCAGATTCCTCTACCATTTTGCGTACAAGTTCCGGATTATTCTTGTTGTAACCACCTTTCATTGTGTCGTTATAGTATGAATCGTTGCTGTCTTCAATTCCAAGTTTCTTCTGGATTGAAGTTTCACTGGCATTGAGACCACCAGTTGAACTGATTGTATTTCCGCCACAGGCAGCCATCTTTTCAAGAACGATTACTTTCTTTCCCTTGGATGCGGCTTCCGTAGCGGCAGAAAGACCGGCTCCACCGGCACCAATGATGACGATGTCACAAGAAGTGTCTTTTGCCTTTTCAACTTTTTCTGTCTTTCCCTGAGCAAGAGCAAGTGCGCTGGTCAAAGCCTTGAGTGTTGCATTTGAAGTAATTGTCGCACCTGATACGGCATCAATTTTTGCCTTTCCACCATTCTTTACAAACTGGTCGCAGATCACCTGCTCAGCACTTTTTGCAAAATCAGTTTCCTCTTCCTTTACAACCTTTGCGCCAACCAGCATTCCACCTTCAACCGAAACTTCAACAACGATTGGACCGTTGCGTCCGTCAGAAGATGCTGTATAAGTTCCGTCTGAAAGAGAAACCTTTTTGCTGCATGCAACAAAAGCAAGGGAGATTGCAGATACAACCGCAAACATAACTGTAAGAATACAATTTCTTTTAAGATGATTATTCATAAATCCTCCGCGTATAATTTCCGTGGTAATATGGATACCTCTAAAAACAAAAGTTTTCAGCGGCCTCCATGATATAGTTTTTTTAGAAAAAAATCCCTACTTAACAAGATTTTTAAGAGATTCAAGTTCTTCATCAGTGAGGGAACGATAGGTACCGGGTGCAAGACTTTCATCCAGTTTCAAGGTTCCCATCTGAAGGCGTTTTAGATAGACCACCTCATTTTCAAGTGCAAGAAAAATTCTTTTAACTTCGTGGAACCGACCTTCAGTCACAGTGATGGTACATTTGTCGTCATCAAGAAATTCAATATCGCATGGTTTTGCATCGCATTCAGGATCATTTGCGGCAGCCGGAATATGGATACCTGCCCTTGCTTTCTCAACATAGACGGATTTCTTTTCAGCCGGAACTGAATCCCGCAGGTGAACCAGATATGTTTTTCTGACTTCGTATTTAGGGAATGTAAGCTTGTGGTTGAGTTCACCGTCAGTGGTGAAAATCAGAAGACCTTCCGTGTCGGCATCAAGACGGCCTACGGTGCTCAGGGAACCACCAAGGCGCTTCTGGTTGTCCTTGTCATCAAGAAATTCGTAGACCGTCTGGCGGCGGTCACTTTTTGTGGAGCACACACTGCCGGCAATCTTGTTCATCATGAAATAGGAATGTTTTTCAACGGCAAGTTTTTCGCCGTTGATAATGATTTCATCGCTGTCAGGATCAATGTGGAATTCAGGATCCCTGATACGTTCCCCATTGATCAAAACTTCTCCAAAGCGCACAAGTTTCTTTACTTCGCGCCTTGTTCCAAAACCGCTGTTCGCAAGAATTTTGTCCAGTCTTTCTTTCTGACTCATCATGGTTTATAAGGCTGTCCCATTACAATCCTGTCGCCAACGGAGATTGTGTAACCTCCGCCGGTAGCCGTATTGACCAGCGAGACATTTCCTTTTCCCTTCATTTCAAGATTTCCAATCGCAACCTTTGTACCGTTCCTGTAAAGAGTACATGGGAACACATGGTCCTTGTATTCCGGCTTTCCAAACATGGCTTTCGTATCAGGTGCAATATGGAGCTTGTATCCTACAACGGAATCCTTTCCAATAACAACACCACAGACGCTGTCACTTCCGATTTTTTCAGACAGAATTGTATTGAGGAAAACCGTATATTCAGACTGAAGCTGATTTCTTTCTGAAATTACAGTGTCCTTTTCATATTGGATTCTGTTTTTCTCATCGATGATCCTGTTGATCTCAGTGACACTGGAAACAGCAAGTTCGTTTCCGGCATTGTCGGCGCATCCCCGAAGTGTTTTTGCATAGGAAACAACGGCATTGTTTTCCTTATGTGGCATCTGCTCAAAAAGTTTCGCAATGTAGTCAATATCCTCATAAAGAGACTTCTGATTTTCCAGAGACTTTCTGAAAGAATCGGAAGCACCTTCCTTAAGAAGAATGAACTTTCCTTTTGAAGAAGGTCCCTTGTAGTCAATTCCGCTTGACTTCAATATTTTTTTGACTCTGCTGTCCTTTGAAAGTTCAGGATCATAGCTTTTTATGGTTTCATCCACACGGTTATTTTCCCGCTGAAGGTCAGAGGCTATTGTTTCTTCCAGCTTGAGTTTTGCCTTTTCCAGAAGCATCTCATAGTATTCCTGCTGGTTTTTCAGCTTGTTTTCATATCCTTCATGCTGGTCATCAATTTCCCTTTTATGCTGGATGTCCCTGTCCTTGAGCCTTCCTTCGTATTCATCTTCAAGTTTTACTTTGTCGGCATTGAACCTGTACCTGTCCTCATTGTATTTCTTGATATTGTTTGCGCATGCATCAATCTCTGTCTTATACATGTTCTTGGCACGGGCAAGATCCTCCCGGTATTTGGCTTTGCTTGCCGCAAGATTGTCTTTACGGCGTTTTTCATTGGCCGCAATACTGTCAAGCCTCTTCTTTTCATTCTTATCAAGATTTTTTTCCCTGCTTCTGGACTCCAGCCATCCTTTTGTCTCAGAAGTCTCAATCTTTTTCTTTTCCTGGGTAAAGCTTCTTTCTATCTTCTTTTTTTCCTGATTGTAGCTGTTTTCAATTCTTTCTTTATCTTTTGTATAATTCTCTTCTACCTTCAGAATTTCCTCAGACCTGAGTTTTTCAAGTTCAGCCTTTCTTTCTTCCTCTGCCGCAATCTTGCTGTCGATTTTATCAGCGTCTGAAAGAATTTCCGTAAGCTTGACGTTCTCAAAGCCCTTTACGTTGACAGGAATTTTATTATTGTGTTCAGAAACGATCTTCACCAGTATGAACGTCATGAGCAGAACTACACCGACACAAAGAAGCAGGCGGCTCCACATGTGGGTCCATGCAAAGTTAAGGCTGTTCTTCCTGGCCTTGGCATATTCAGACTCAATGTCAAATGCCTGTCTGAAATCATCCTTTGATATGCGGGTAAGTTCATTTTCAAGAAGAACAGTCACCTGATGATGGACGTCATCAGACCTTTCATCAGAGAGATTTTCCGGCTCTTCCGATTTCATTGTAATCACGTCTTCAGCAGCCGCAAGAATATCTTCCTTTGCCTTCTGCTGTTTTTCTTCCTCAATTTTCAATTTCTCGTCTTTAGTAAGTCTTGGCTTTCTTGGCTTAACTATTTTGTTGTCATTGTCCATGTTCCACTCCATCCTGCAGGTGCTGATTTAAGTCCCATTCTTTCAAGGAATACGTCCGCGCAGCCCAACTGGCTCTTCTTGAATTCAGCGCGGGCAGTTTTCCAGTCACCCTCGTAATATGCCTTAAGACCTATTTCAAAGATCTCAAATTTTGGTTTCATCGTCTCAAAATTCCAGTCGGAAGCAGGACAGTCCTTATCCAACGGAATGTAGATCTTCACGCCTTCCGTTTTTCCTTTTACCTGAACTGTATCAAGCTCAAAGAATTCATAACGTATCTTTGCCTCAGGATCTTTCATGGCATCATCACGGATATATTCGCTTACGATGACCGGAACCTTATATATTCGTGTAAGTCCTTCCAGACGTGAAGCTGAATTGACGTTGTCTCCAATGACGGTATTTGCCATACGCTCTGAAGAACCAATATTTCCGTAGAAAACGTTACCACCGTCAATGCCGACACCTACATCAAGCATTACAGCCTGATACACCTTTTCCTCGCTTTCAGTCAAAGGTTTTTTCTCTTCCATCATCTGACGCCTTAAAGTCATTTTTCTTCTCAAGTCTGCAGTAACGGAAGTAATTTCCCAGGCGGATTTAATGGCGCCAAAAGACTTGTTGTCCAGAGTTCCTTCCTCGATTCCGTAGCTTGCAAGGATCGCATCGCCGATGATGGAACCGATGATTCCGTTGTTTTTGCTGACCTTTTTGATTACTGAATCATAATGGACGTTGAGAAGTCCGATGATGTCATTTCCAAGAACTTCAGTACGGAAAGTAAAGCTCTTGATGTCACTGAAAAGAATTGTAAGTTCCCTCTGACGTCCCTCAAGCTTGATTTCCTGCTGCTGATGTGCCTTTCTTACAACGTTTTCCGGAACGAATTTCTGGAAAATCTGCAGAAGGTTATTGATGGTCGAAGACAGACGGTTGAAGTTTGCGGCAAGATAGGTAATGTCATCATTTGGAGCGCCCTCAATGTTAAGAGGAACGAGTACCTGGTTCTGCTGCATGTCATACATCTGATTTGAGAACCTGTCGATGTTGTTCAGAAGTCCGTCAAAGATTTTTGTTCCCATGTAAACAAAGAAAGATGTGATGCAGACAATGATAGCGGTGATGATGACGATGATCCGATACATTTCTTTTCTTGCGTCATCCACCTTGTTTGCCCGCACGATGTACATGCGCCATCCTTCATGATATTTGTAGACACCGTTGTAATCACCTTCAGGGGATCTGAACTTGACAGCCCCCTGGATCGGAGTCTTCTCGCTGGCCTTTCTTTCATTGTCAATTTTTTCATCTATCTCACGTGATGAATGTCCGTTTTCCTCAAGAGTCTTTCTCATGGTATCGAGGAAGGCATTCCTTTCATCAAGCGGCTTGTTCATCTCAGCAAGTGCCTTTTTGTCAGTGAACTCGCTCCATTTGAGTTCCTCGTTTGGAGATGAGAAAAAAGCGACAACACCGTTCATGTCGATACCGAAAGCGACACTGTTGTTCTCACCATCCTCAAAACCTGCCATGGCACTTTCCGCAATGGCTGCAAGACATTCATCAGTTTTCTTTGAATACTTTTCGATTTCTTTCTGCGTATTGCAGATATTGTACAGTTCAACGAGCTTGTCCACGAGAACAATGTTTGACTTCTTTATCGTCTCCCTCTGCGAAAGCAATACAGCAATGAGGTTTGTGGAGAAAGTCGAAAGAAGAATCATGATGATGAAGACTGTAAGAATTTTCCATTTAATAGGAATGATCGGAGTATCACCAATGTACTGAAAGAATTTGAAATGATATCTTTTTTTTGAATCTATACTAAACTTTTTCTTGATCCTATCTGAAAAACGGAACCCGTTTGTTTTTACAATTACTTTAGACTGCTCCTGGCCTGAAGCTGATTCAAACTTATTTAAATCCAGTTTGTCCAATTTAATCCTCCCATATCATTTTATTTTAAGGCCAAAATTTCCATTTATCAAGAAAAATGTGGAACACCATAAAAAACCGCCATTCCTATTGAACAAGGCATGGTTCCGCAATATTCTTTTCTTCTATGAAAAACAAACAGAAATCTCTTCTTGCAAAAGGACTTTCACTTTCAGTTTTGACACTGCTTTCAAGAATCCTTGGACTTGTGCGCGAAATGACAAAGGCACACTTTCTTGGAACCAGCGCCTTCTCCGATGCTTTCGGAATCGCTTTCATGATACCAAATCTGTTCCGCAGGCTTTTTGCAGAAAACTCAATATCAGTGGCCTTCATTCCGACTTTCAGAAATTATCTTGAGGATGCACAGACTCCGGAAGGAAAAAAAGAAGCAGAGAATTTTGTAAAGGCAACTTTCACTCTTGTTTCATTTTTGACCGTGACATTTGTTACAATCGGAATTCTGCTGACACCGCTGATTTTGAAAATCTTCTATTCTACGGAAGACATTGTCGCAAGAAACGAAGCCATCATTCTTACCCGCATAATGTTTCCGTATCTGGTTGTGATTTCCATCGCCGCATTTTTTCAGGGAATACTCAACGCCCTGAAGATTTTTTCTCCATCTGGTTTCACTCCGATTCTCTTCAATACAATCGTTATTGCATGCACCTATATTTTCTCAAGATGGACTTCCAATCCGGCACGTGCAATGGCTATCGGTGTCATTACAGGCGGAACTGTTCAGGCCCTCTTTCAGCTTCCCTTCGTTCTCAAGAACAACTGGCACGTAACTTTCACTTCCCTCAGAAATGCGTTCTCAAATCCGGGAACAAAAAAAGTTCTTGCCCTCATAGGACCAACAATCATCGGCATGGCCGGTTATCAGATAAACGACATTGTTTCATCGGCACTTGCAACAAGAGCTGGAGAAGGAGTTGTGTCAAGCCTTCAGTATTCCCTTCGCCTCCAGGAACTTATCCTCGGAATCTGCGCAGTCACCATAGGAACAGTCATTCTGCCCGATCTTACCGGCTATGCAAAAAAACAGGAATGGGAAAAATTCAACAATCTTCTTTGCCAGTCAGTAAAAATCATGGCTTTGATTGCAATACCAATTACTTTCTATTCCCTTATCATGAGCGAGAACATCATCAGTCTTGTTTTTTCAGGCGGAAAATTCAACGCTAATTCTGTAAGGCAGACAATGGAAGTTTTTAATTTCCACATCATAGGCCTTTTTTTCATCGCAGTTAACAGAATCGTCTCACCCGCTTTCTATGCCCAGCAGAACACGAAAAGTCCTACCATCGCAGGACTTCTTAATTTCGCAGTGAACATCACCCTTGCTGCCCTGCTTGTAGGAAATTTCGGAGGCCGTGGAATCGCACTGGCATTGACCACAGCAAGCGCCGTAAACACAATTGTCCTCTTTTCGATGCTCGGAAAAACAAAGGGAATTGAGGTCGGCAACCTTGTAAAATCAGTTTTGCTTTACGCAGTCAAAATCGCGGTCTTCTCTTTTGTAGCTGTAGTTCCGGTTTATTTTGCAAAAGATTCCCTCGTTGCAATATTCAGCGGACATGCAAGAATCATCAGCCAGGGAATTCCTGTTGCTTCCACAGCGGCTGCATTCGCTCTCACAGGCCTCATTCTCCTCGTTGCAACCCGTGACAGCATCGTAAAATCAGTTATCTCAAAACTAAGACGAAGATAAAAAAAATCATCCAGGAGTTTTTTATGGACTTTGAAACAATGTATAAAAATAGACGCGCCAGAGTTGCAGGCTACATGAAGGAGCACGGAATAAAGGCCGCAGTCTTTGAAGACAGTGAAGACCGTCGTGAAAGTGCACTGCGCTATCTCACAGGCCATCCAACAGATGCATTGCTTCTTATTACCGACGACGGAAACAGCGTATTGATTCCGTGGGATGAAAACCTGGCAAAGGAACGTGCACACGCAGACCAGATAGTTCCGTCTGCAAAATATGAACGCAATTACGCAAAGGCACTTGTAGAACTGCTTTCATCTTCCTACAGCGGAACAGGAAACACAATTTCCTTCTGCAGGGAAACACAGTTCTGCCAGTACGAAAAATACAAAGAAGAACTTAAAGACTGGAACATAGAACTCAAAAGCGGTAGTGTCCATGATTTTGTATGCGACATGAGGGCCGTAAAGGACGACTACGAAATTCAATGCACAAAAAAAGCATGTGCCATCACAGATGAAATGACTTTGATAATCATCGACAGCGTCAAAAACGGAAAATTCAAAACGGAAATGGACGTAGCCCTTTTCATAGAACGCTACCTCCGTGAAAAAGGTGCCGAGCGTACAAGCTTTGACACTCTTGCCGCAGGACCTGGACGCAGTTTTGCAATACACGCATTCCCTGGATATACAGGCGGACTTTGGGCAAGCAAAGGTCTTTCAATCCTCGATTACGGAGTCTGCTGGGAAGGCTATGCAAGTGACTGTACCATAACTGTTGCAAAAGATCCTTCACCACAGCAGATGGAACTTCTCAATCTTGTACAGACCGCCGCAGACCAGTGCCGCAAACTTTACATGCCAGGAAAGAAAATCAGCGAAGCCGTTGCAAAGGCGGATGAAATTTTTGCTTCGGCAGGACGCAGTATGCCACACGGACTTGGACACGGAACCGGTCTTGAGATTCACGAAGCTCCATTTGTAAGCAAAAGATCTGCGGCGGACAAGGTTTTCGTTCCGGGCAACATAATCACCCTGGAACCTGGACTTTACGATCCAGTACTTGGCGGTGTAAGACTTGAAAATGACGTGCTCATAACAGAAAACGGAAATGAACTGCTTTTGAACAGCAAAATTTTCATTCTTTAATTTGCAGTTTCATTTCACCCTGTATTTTCAAAACCTCATAAAACCACTACTATAGGTGACGTTGAAATGAAAGACTGTTATAAGATTCTTGGTGTGTCCCATGATGCCACTGCGGCAGAAATCAGGCATGCCTTCAGACAGAAAGCAAAACTTCTTCACCCGGACATTACAGGCCAGGATTCCACGGAATTCAGAGAACTGAAAGCGGCCTATGATACTTTGTCTGACATAAAGTCCCGTGAACTTTTTGACGAATCCTATACTTTTCGCAACGCTCAAAGTCCATTCCACAAGAAAGACAAGGACTATAAGAAGTTCAACTACAGGGAATGGCTCATGGAACGCATGGACGACGAAAGCCGTGCAAAACTGATAATATTCGACCTGCTTCACAACAACGAAGACAGCGCCGTTTCAGAGTTCAAGAAAATGAATATGGAACGTCCAAACTTCCGCCTGTCACACTGGTTTACAAGGGAAGACTTCATGGACTTTGGTTTCATTCTCGCAGAAGAACTTGTACTGCGCCAGGAATACTATGATTCCGTCATTCTTCTTGAGCAGGTCATAAAGATGGAATACAGCTACAGCTATTTCAGGTTGTTCTTTCCGGAAGTATTGAGTCTTGTCAGACACGTCTTGAGAAACAACATCGAGGATGCCTGCAGTCCCGAACTTGCAATAGACGCATGGGAACGGGCACTGGACCTTCAGCTGGGTGATTCCGACGACGCATTCTTCCTCATGAAAATGGCGGAAGCCTACGAAAAAATCGGAGACCGACAGACTGCGCGGATATGTATGGATGAAGCATCAAAGCTGAAAGGCAGAGACTGATTCTCCATGGCGGACAACATACAGTAATAATTTTGGGAGAACATAGATATGATTTTATTGAAAAACGAAGATCAGATTAACTGAATCAGAAAGAGCTGCCATCTTCTTG
>CALELJ010000277.1 GCA_937902445.1 uncultured Treponema sp.
AATCCCTTATGACGGAGCAAAGGAAATGCTTCTTGTGGACAACGTTGACAGCAGGGAGTTTCTTACAGGGCTTTTTAAAGCCATGTATGACGAACTGCCTGTCCCTAGAGCAAAGAATAAATAATTATTTAATTTCAAGAGGAGAAGAATAGAATGAAAGAATTTATTGCTTACTGTGGTCTGGATTGTGAAAAGTGTGAGGCCCGTATTGCGACTTTGAACAATGACAATGAACTTAGAAAAAAAGTTGCAGCAGAATGGACAGAACTGAATCATGTGGAAATCACGCCTGAAATGATTAACTGTGCCGGGTGTCGTGTTGAGGGTGTCAAAAGTCCTTTCTGTGATTCAATGTGTGAAATCCGTCAGTGCGGTTTGTCAAAGAAATTTGAAACCTGCGGAAACTGCGGCGAATTGATGACTTGCGGGAAAGTCAAAATGATTATCGGAAACAACAAAGAAACATTAGAAAATCTCAGAGGTTAATTTTATGGACAAAGAATGGTCAGAGAAAAACAAGGTATTTCAGAAGCTGATTTCCAAAGAAGCAACTTTTAAAGACGGAATTAAAATGCTTCTTGAACTTCGAGCTTCTGTTTTTGAGCAGATTACCCAGATTGTAAACGGTTATCCTGAAAAGGCTTTCTATGAAATGCCTTTTGCCGGTGCCGGAGGCTATCACAGCAAGACTTTGGCTTATTCAATCTGGCATATTTTCAGAATCGAAGACATAGTTTGCCACACTTTAATTTTACAGGACAAACAGATTCTGGAACGTGGCAACTGGCAGAAGAAAACTGGAGCTGACATAATCACCACCGGAAATGAACTTGCCGGCCAGAAGATTGCTGAGTTTTCACAAAAGCTTGATGTAAAATCCTTGTACGAATACGCAAAGGCTGTCAAGGATTCCACGAATGAATTTTTGCAGTCAGTGGATTACTCCATGTTAAAGAACAAGTTTATTGAAGAAGACCGCAATCGTGTTGCAGAATGTGGTGGTGTCAGCACAGACGAAAATGCAGTCTGGCTCATTGACTACTGGTGCGGTAAAGACGTAAAGGGACTTTTGAAAATGCTTTTCAGCCGGCACTGGATCATGCACGTGGAAGCTATGAGGCGCATCAAGGACGAACTATGCAAAAAGGCACGAAAGGGAGTGGACCCCATAGCCTACTGCGGTTTTTCATGCAACCACTGTTTTCTTTCCCAGTGGTGCGGTTCCTGCAGGACGGAATACAACACCTGTTCTTTTGCAACCTGTTCACCAGATGGAATTTGCCCAAACACAAAATGCTGCAAGGAAAAAGGTTTCGACGGGTGCTGGGAATGCTCAGAAATTGAATCCTGCACCAAAGGTTTTTACGTGCCTGAATGTGACGGTGCAAATGCGGCAAAAGCCCAATCCCTTTACATACGGAAGCATGGCAAAAAAGAATTTCTTAAGTTGCAGGACAGGCTTCACAAGAAATTCAATTTTTCAAAGACACAGGAAATTCTCGGGCAGGACATTATGGAAGGACTTAGGATTCTTGAAGAAAACTGAATCTTACGGAGATGACGCTTATGACACATGCGGAAAAAGCGCTGGAATATTTTGGCAGCAACTTTAATTGTTCCCAGGGAGTTTTCACAGCATTTGCTACGGAACTTGGAATAGATGAGAAAACAGCACTGCGGTTGGGAACCAATTTCGGTGGTGGAGAAAGAAAAGGTGAATTATGTGGAGCCGTGGCAGGTGCGCTTATGGTACTTGGGCTTCTTTACGGACATGATGACAGCAACGATCTGTTAAGCAAAAGAAGATCGTATAAAATTGCTGTAGATTTCATGAATCGCTTTACAGAAAAAAACGGAAGCGTGGTATGCCGAAAACTTTTGGGGTACGATATTTCCAAAGAAGACGACATGAAAATCATTCAGGAAAAAAATCTGTTCAGAACATTTTGCCCGGGAATGATAAAAAGTGCGGCAGACATACTGGACGAAATGATAAGCGTTTACTGCAAAAAATAAAACGGAGGCAATTATGAAACGGCTTTTTGAAATTGATCTGCACGATTATAAAACTGACGACAAAGTTTTCCGCAGGCCCTCAGCAAGGGGAATTATTTTTGATGACCGCGGAAGACTTGCCTTGGTTTACAGCAGGAAAGAGAAATTCTACAAATTCCCCGGCGGTGGAATTCAGGATGACGAAGATAAAAAACAAGCGCTGATCCGTGAAGTCAGGGAAGAAACAGGACTGGTTGTTGTTCCTGAATCAATTGAAGAATTCGGAAGTGTCCTTCGCCGGCAGAAAGACGACAAGAAACCGGGCGTCATTTTTGAGCAGGAAAATTTCTACTATCTCTGCAAGGTGGAAAACAAAATCGTCGGACAAAACCTTGATGACTATGAAGCGGAATATGAGTTTGTCCTTGAATATGTGACTCTGGATCATGCAATCGATGTCAATTCATCATACAAGACGGAAAATCATTTCAACGAAATCATGATAAAGAGGGAAACACAGTTGCTGCAACTGCTTAAAGAAAAAGGACTAAAAAAATGATTCAAATAGAATATGTTGAAAATAAAGACAACGCCGGTCTACTGGCCAACATTGGAAAACTTCACACCACACCCATGGGAGTTGACCGCATTAAAAAAAATTTAGGAATCACTGACGCCGATGCTGTAGAATTCTGCCGCAATAAAATTCTTTCATCCCGATGCGATATTTTAAAACGCGGAAAGAACTGGTATTGTTCCATCGACGGAATCATCATCACCGTCAATTCCTTCAGCTATACTATAATCACAGCCCACAAGGAAAAAACAAGATGAAAATTGAGTTGAAAACAGACAGACTAACGTTAGTTCCTATGGAACTCAAGTATCTCGAATCGACCCACAGCTATGCCGGAGACAAGGAAACCACACGGTTTATGATGTTCCTGCCGAACGATAGTTTGGAGGAAACAAAAGCCTTCATCCTCAGGTGCCAGGAGCAGTGGTCAAGCGACAATCAGACAAGCTTTGAATTTGCCATCATTTACGAAGGAAAGCATGCGGGGGGAATCAGCCTTGATCTTCTGGAAAACAACACGGCCGAACTTGGCTGGATCATAAACAAAGATTTCCAGAGAAAGGGAATTGCAACTGAAGCCGCCAGAAAACTCATCCAGTTTGCGAAAGATGAACTTCATATCAAGAAATTCATTGCCCACTGCGATGCGGAAAACATTCCGTCCTACAGGACAATGGAAAAACTTGGCATGTACCGCTTAAGTGAATCCGGAGGCCGCAAAAATAAAGGCTCCGACGAAGAACGCCGGGAATACCTTTACGAAATGCAATGATCAGACTTTGAACTCGTCGATTTTCTTTGATATGTTTTCTACGGCTGCAGTCATTTCCTTTGCAAGATTGTTCAGCAGGGCATTGGTGCGCTTTGTGGCTTCCGTCGTGGAAACAATCATGTCAAAGTTTTCAGACATGTTCTGTGAAGATTCCTTAAGGCTTGAAATGGCGTCAAGGATATCGTTTGTGCCGGATTCAATCTGACGGCTTGATGTCTTAACATTGGTTGAAGTTTCATTCATTGTCGAAAGGACTTCAAGAATCTGCTTTGAACCTTCAGACTGTTCTTCCATTGCGCACTTGATTGCATTGACAAGTTCAGAAGTATTGTTTGTTTTTTCTGAAACTTCTTCAAAAGATTTTGAACTTGCATTTGCGCTTTCAACAACCTTTGTAATGTTTACCGCGATTTCCTTAAGATTCTCACCGATGTTTTTTGACTGTGTGGCACTTGTATCCGCAAGTTTACGGATTTCTTCGGCAACAACTGCAAACCCTTTCCCTGCTTCACCCGCGTGGGCAGACTCAATCATGGCATTCATTGAAAGAAGATTTGTCTGTGACGAAATTTCAGAAATGATGCGGTTTGTATCTTGAAGGGACTTGCTCTGGGTCAATACAACCTGAAGCAAATCGTTCACAACCTTGTTTTTTGAAATACCATCGTTTGTAGCGGAATTCAAGGCACTGAATTCGGCAGCCATTTTTTCCACGGAACCGGAAACAGAATTTATGTTTCCAATCATCTGCTCAATGCTTGCACTGGCCTGTGTGATAGCATCGGACTGGGTGACAATCATATCATTGAGATGCCTGATGCTGTTGGAAATATTTGTAACAGAATCGCTTGTATTCATGACACAGCGGTCTTCGTCTGCAAGAGTGTTTGTCGCCGTAGCAATTTCGCTTGAAATATTTTCGATATTGGTCTGGGTTTCATCAAGGCTTGTCTTTACATTGTTGAAAGTTGATTTTAGTTCCACATTTGCTGAACCTATCTGCTTTACCGTTTCATGCACAGTGTTGACAAATGTATTTACGGAACGCTTAACCATCGAGATTTCATTGTTGTGATGGATTTCAAGACGCTTTGTAAGATCCTTGTCGCCTGTGTTGAGGTTGTCGATGTTCCTTTTGATTGAATCGAATTTTCCGATCATGATTTTGATGATCATCAATTCGCACAGAAGAAGAATGAGGGCAATGATAAATCCGCCGGTCAGGGAATTGCGTCTAAGGTCATTTGTAATTTTTCCAACTTCTTCCTTTTCAACTGTGGCAACAACAGTCCATGTCTTGTTTGCCATGTGGCATTCCTTCGTAAAGAACAGAAGATGCGATGAATCTTCAATTCCCAGAACATCATCACCTGCACGGACAGTATTGGTATCATCGTAAACGGAAATTCTTCCTGTCTTGTAGAATGTTTTTGCAAGCACGTTGATCGGATCAAGCTCAAGGAATCCAACCATTCCGCCATTGACTCTTTCACCGGTAACGTCATCTATGAATTCAGACTTCACGAAAAGCGGCATGTTGATTCCGCCTGCATTAGACTGACGCGGAGACTCAAGCCAGACTGCCACATCCTTTTCCTTGTGCATCTTCCAGTATTCCTTGGAAAGAATTCCGACTGTAGAAATTCCGCCTTTTGTATTGTATGTCTCAGGACCACCGTCTTTAGCACCTGTCGCATAGTCCCAGAAAAGCATTACATATTCAAACCCATTCGGTTTTTCCTTTGACTTTATGTAGTATTTGATGTTATCAATGTTGTCGGTCTTGTCGACGCAGGCCTTCTGAAAAACATTCAGAACTTCAACCTGGTTCTTGAACCATGTTTCCGCATTTTCCACAGACTGGTACAAAACACTTTCGATCGATTCAGAATACAGATCGCTTACAGGCTTTTTCGTAAGATATGTAGTTGCGAAAAGAAAAGTTGTCATGATGACAAGTATTTCCAGAAAAGCAACAACACCATACTTTAGAAGCAGCGTTTCATTTCTTTCTTTTTTTGACATAGAGAACTCCGGATTTTAAATTTCTTCTTTAGTTTTTTTACTTAAAATAGTTAAAAAAACTTGAAGTTTTTCTATTATAACATACAAGTTCTGTTTTTCATACTTTTCTAGTTGAACTGAAATAAGGATTCCCTGCCCTGGCTGCCATGAAAAAAATGCCTTGAATCATGCGAATTTTGCCGATGAAAAAACATTGTCCGTCCATTATCATATAGTGGAACCATATTCCGTCTCCGTTCAAAATCATCGACGGGACAGTTGATAAAATAAGAGGATAGAAATGAATGTATACAAAAAGTTTCCTTTAATGGAAAATGAAAATTTTATTTTACGGAAGACAATAAAGGAAGACGCTGCCGGACTGTTGAAAGTCTACAGCGATGAAAAGTCCGTCCCATTGTTCAACAGTGACAACTGCCACGGCGATGATTTTCATTACACGACAATCGAGCGCATGAACCAGGCCATCGACTTCTGGGAAATGTCTTACAGCAAAGGATACTTTGTCCGCTGGACCATCGTGAACAAAACTGAAAATGAAATAATTGGCAGTGCGGAACTTTTTCATAGGGATGCCGGGGATCATTTCACAAACTGCGGACTGCTCCGTCTTGACCTCAGAAGCGATTTCGAAAAAGCAGAGACCATCGAAAGCATCGTTTCCGTGCTGCTGAAAGATTCCTATGAATTCTTTGGCTGCGACAAAATCGCGATCAAGGCAGTTCCGTCTGCAGAAGAGAGAAGAAAGGCTCTCGTAAAAACCGGTTTCAATCCGACGGATGAAAAACTCATCGGACACGACGGAACAGAATACGGCGACTATTTCGTGCGGAATAATTTTTCAAAAATCGATCTGGAAAAATTCTACAGAAAGGGAGTCTTCAACCATTTCGCAAAAGACTGCAAATGTTCCCTTTCAATCACAAACAGCATCGACGTCACAGACCTCAGAAATTTTTCAAGGAACACAGGAACAAAATTCTATCTGAACTTTCTGTACATCCTCACAAAAGTCCTCAACAGCCGTCCGGACTACCGCATGATGTGGAAATGGGATACAAATGAACTTGTTACCTTTGATAAAATTCATCCGACACAGTATGTTTTCCATGAAGACACGGAAACCTTTACCATCGCATATACGGATTATTATGAAGACTACAGGACTTTCTACGACAACGCTCTTGAAGACCTGAACCGGGCAAAGGAAAGCCGTGACTATGGACTTGATGCAGCCAATCATCCCAACTGGTTTGATGCTTCAAGCATTCCGTGGATCAGCTACGACTCATTGAACATTGAACTTCCGGACGGATATCTCTACCTCATGCCGATCGTAAACTGGGGTAAGTTCCGGGAGGAAAACGGAAAGACCATGATGAGCGTTTCCGTTCGTTTCAATCACGCAGCAGCCGATGGATACCTTGTGTCAAAAGTATTTCTTTTGATCGAAGAGGAAATAAAAAGACTCGGAATTGCAAATTGATGATTGAGAAATCATGCATATAAAATTCACAACTTGACAACAGGAGAAATTATTATGGAAGCAATTTGGAAAAAACTTTATGAAG
>CALELJ010000278.1 GCA_937902445.1 uncultured Treponema sp.
CAGACTTGTTATGCAGATTTGAAAAAAGATGTTCAGGAAAAATACGGAATAAAACTTACAAAGCTCAAGGCACTTGGAATCAGCGCCATGATGCACGGATACCTTGCCTTTGACAAGGACAACAAACTTCTTGTTCCGTTCAGGACATGGAGAAACACGATTACAGGTCAGGCATCAAAGGAACTTACTGAACTTTTCAACTACCCGTGCCCGGAACGCTGGAGCATTTCACACTACTATCAGGCAATCTTAAAAAAGGAACCTCATGTTCCGCAGGTAGACTTCTTCACTACTCTCGCAGGATACGCACACTTCATGCTTACAGGAAAGAAAGTCCTTGGAACAGGTGACGCAAGTGGAATGTTCCCGATTGACGCAAACACGGGCGACTACGACAAGGCAATGGTAGAAAAATTCGATGCCATTGCAACACCTAAGGGCGCTCCTAAAAAACTTCTGGACCTTCTTCCTAAAGCAATTCCAGCCGGAACTGACGCAGGCTCCCTTACAAAGGAAGGTGCACTTTGGCTTGATCCTACAGGTGAGCTTTCAGACGGAATTCTCTGCGCACCGCCAGAGGGAGATGCAGGCACAGGTATGGTTGCAACAAATGCAGTTGCTCCAAGAACAGGAAACATTTCAGCCGGAACTTCAGTATTTGCAATGATCGTCCTTGAGAAGGCACTTTCAAAGGCATACCCAGGCGTAATCGACATCGTTACTACTCCTGACGGAAAACCAACAGCAATGGTTCATGTAAACACTTGTACTGCTGAATTCAACAAATGGGTCGGAATCATCGGGGAAGCCGCAAAACTTCTTGGCGCAGATTTTGACACGGGCAAGCTTTACGACACCATTCTTGGCAGTGCAAAGGACGGAGACAAGGACTGCGGCGGAGTCTACACAATCAACTACATTTCAGGAGAAGGCGTAACAGACTTCAGCGAAGGTCGTCCTATGGTTGTCCGCTCACAGGATGCAAAATTCAACCTTGCAAATTTCATGAGAAGCCAGTTCTACTCTGCAGTCGGAACATTGCGTCTTGGAATGGATGTTCTTTTCAATGAAAACGTAAAAATCGATTCCATGACAGGACACGGCGGATACTTCAAGACAGAAGGCGTTGGACTTGAAACAATGGCAGCCGCAATGCACACACCTATCAGCGCAATGGCAACAGCAGGCGAAGGCGGACCATGGGGAATGGCACTTCTTGCTTCATATGCCGCAGACACAAAGGGAAAGAACCTCGGTGACTGGCTTGAGACCGAAGTATTTGCAAGCGCACAGAAAAAGACAGTAGCACCGGCAGCCGATGACGTTGCAGGCTTCGACAAGTGGCTTGAAGGTTACAAGGCAGCACTTAAAGCTGAACGCACAGCTGTTGAAAATCTTAAATAAAGATATATATAAATGCTCCCGTCGGGAACCGTATAAAACTGCGATTTGAGATCCACTCGAATCGGGGATACCACAAAAGTAATTTTAGGGTGGTTGAGCGTGTCGAAACCACCGTATTTAGTGATCTGGTCATTTCGACATTGCTCAATGACCCTAGCAGTTTGGCACGAACCCCGACTCCGCATTTATATAATTCGTTAAAGCATCACCTCTTCGTTCAGAGGATAGGAGAAAAACAATATGGGTAAATATACAGAATTACAGAGAGAAGCTTATGAAGCAAATATGGAAATTCCGGCACAGCATCTAGCATTGTATACATGGGGAAATGTAAGTGCCTTTGACAAGGATGCAGGAGTTTTTGCAATCAAGCCTTCGGGAGTTCCGTATCCTGAACTTACGGCAGAAAGCATGGTAATCGTCGACATCGAAGGAAACGTTGTGGAAGGAAAATTGAGACCTTCAAGCGACACACCTACCCACGCAGTTTTGTATAAGGAATTCGCTGTGGCAGACGGTGCAAAGATAGGCGGAATCATCCACACACATTCAACCTATGCTGTAAGCTGGGCACAGGCAGTAAAGGCTGTTCCGCTTTTTGGAACAACACACGCAGACCACATCCAGACAGAAGTTCCTTGTACACCATATTTGAGCCGTGAGGCAGTTCAGAAGGACTACGAAAAGGAAACAGGTAATCTCATAGTAAGCCACTTCCGCTCGCTCAAACTAAATCCAAACGAAGTGAACATGGTTCTGGTTGGAGGACACGGACCTTTCGCATGGGGAGCAACGGCAGACAAATCAGTATACAATGCAGCTGTTCTTGAAGAAGTAAGCCACATGGCAATGAACACCCTGCAGATAAATCCATCACAGCAGACATTGCCGGACTACATCATCGAAAAGCATTATACAAGGAAACATGGACCAAACTCTTACTATGGTCAGAAGTAAGGAATCTTCAAAGTAAAACAAAAAAGGCATGTCGGTTCCAACATGTCTTTTTTGTTTATGACATTTTAAGTCAATCGTCCTTGGCCCAGTCAAAGGCACATCGGACGGCCTTGTTCCAGCCTTTTACAAGTCGGGCTCTTTTTTCATCTTCCATCTGTGGAGTAAAAATTTTATCAAGCTTTGAATTGTTTTTAACATCCTCTTTGCTCTTCCAGAAACCTACGGCAAGACCTGCAAGATAGGCGGCACCCATGGCTGTGGTTTCGACACATTGTGGACGCTCTACTGGAGAATTGCATATGTCCGACTGGAACTGCATAAGGAAGTTGTTTGAACTTGCACCACCGTCAACCTTAAGGGCCGCAAGGTTTATTCCCGAATCCGCCTGCATTGCCTGAAGAATGTCATTGACCTGGTAGGCAAGGGATTCAAGAGTAGCACGGATGATGTGGCATTTGTTTACCCCGCGTGTAAGGCCCACAATTGTTCCGCGTGCATACTGATCCCAGTGAGGTGCACCAAGGCCTGTGAAAGCCGGAACAACATAGCATCCGTTAGTATCTTCCACTTTACTTGCCATGTACTCGGAATCATATGACGAATCAATGAGCTTAAGTTCGTCACGAAGCCACTGGATTGCAGCACCGGCAACAAAAACAGAACCTTCAAGGGCATAGTTGACTTTTCCGTCCATACCCCAGGCGATTGTCGTTACAAGACCGTTCTTTGAAAACACAGGTCTGTCCCCGGTGTTCATCAAAAGGAAAGCACCAGTTCCGTATGTATTCTTTGCATCTCCCGCATTGAAACATGTCTGGCCAAACAAAGCCGACTGCTGGTCACCGGCCGCACCTGCAATTGGAATTGAAGCACCAGAAACATCTGCATTTCCATAAAAACAGCTTGAAGGCTTAACTTCCGGCAGCATGCACTTTGGAATGCTCAGTTCAGCAAGAATTTCATCGTCCCATTGAAGAGTATTGATGTTGAACATCATTGTTCTTGAGGCATTGGAATAATCGGTTACATGAACCTGTCCGCTGGTAAGCTTCCAGATGAGCCATGTTTCAACAGTTCCAAAAAGAAGCTTGCCCTGTTCCGCCTTTTCACGGGCCCCTTCAACATTATCAAGAATCCACTTCAACTTTGTGGCGGAAAAATATGCATCGATCACAAGGCCTGTCTTGCTTCTGATTTTTTCAACAAGACCTTTAGCCTTAAGCTCATCGCAGTATTCGCTTGTCCTTCGGCACTGCCAGACAATGGCGTTGTAGACAGGCTCTCCCGTTTCCTTATCCCAGACGATTGTGGTTTCACGCTGGTTTGTGATTCCTATGGCAGCAATGTCACTTTCATGGCACTTCAATTTTGCCATCGCTTCAGCAACCACACCAATCATTGTAGACCAGATTTCATTGGCATCATGTTCTACCCAACCCGGCTTTGGAAAAATCTGGGTAAATTCTTTCTGTGCCACGCTGCAGATTTTTCCGTCGTGATCAAAAAGGATACATCGATTGCTTGTAGTTCCGGCATCAAGTGCCATTATGTATTTTGCCATGCTGAACCGCCTTAGTATTTTGTCTTTTCCATTCCGTCGTATTTTTCAAAAAGTTTTATTGCACTTTCTTCCCTATGGAATTCTTCAGCGACAAACTGATTTTTCTTTCCGTTGATTTTATCTCCCATGGCATCATAGAAGGGCTTGTCATCAAATCCGATCTGCTTTGCGTCATCAATATTCATTGCGCTGTACACAACTGGAATGCGCGCCCACATTATCGAAGCCATGCACATGGGACAAGGTTCGCTGGTCGTGTAAAGAACGCAGTCGCTCATATCAAAGCGGCCAAGATTTTTTCCGGCCATGCGGATTGCATTCACCTCACCATGAGCTGTAGGATCATTGTCACGGACAACAGTATTATGGGCCTCGGCAACAACTTCATCACCGCAAACTATGACACAACCAAAAGGTCCGCCGCATCCGCTGTCTATTCCCTTATGAGCAACGGCGACTGCACGCTCCATGTATTCTTTCTTGTATTGAATTCCCATCAGTCAATCTCCAAAGTGACAGGACAATGGTCGCTTCCCATGACATCGCTGTTGATGACGCAGGACTTTACTCTTGGCATGAGGCGTTCGTTTACGTTGGCATAGTCGATGCGCCACCCTACATTTTTTTCGCGGGCATGAAAGCGGTAACTCCACCAGGAATACATCTTTGGTTCCTGGCAGAAATGGCGGAATGTATCCACATAGCCGCTTGTGGTGAATTTGTCCATCCAGGCACGTTCTTCAGGAAGATATCCTGCATTGCCTTCGTTTGTCTTTGGATTCGCAAGGTCGATGGCCTTGTGTGCGATGTTGTAGTCACCGCATAGAACTATGTCAAAACCGTCAGCCACAAGAGAATCAAGTTTTTCAAGCATTGCATCGCAGAAGGCAAGCTTGTAGTCAAGGCGTGCTCCCTTGTCCTGGCTGTTTGGAAAGTATGCGCTTATTACTACAAGATTTCCAAAATATGCCATAAGGACACGACCTTCATCGTCGAAACGGCTGTCCCCAAGAAATTCCACTTTGTCAGGTTCTGTCTTTGAATAGATGGCAGTTCCGCTGTAGCCAGGTTTCACTGCGCTTGCCCAAAATGATCTATAGCCTTCCGGTGCTGTAAGATTTTCGCTAAGCTGTTCAGGCTTTGCCTTTGTTTCCTGAATGCAGACAACATCTGCCCCGCAACCTGCAAGATAGCTGCAGAAATCTTTTTTTTCCACGGCACGAATGCCGTTAACGTTCCATGTTATGATTTTCATAGGGATATTATAGCAATAGATTTGGTGGTATTGCAATTTTTACGGAAAAGTCTTTGAGCAGCTTAGGAATTTTAATTCACAATAAGTTTTCTGATTTCTTCAGGAGAAAGCCCCGAGATGGCAACAACCTGCTGCTCGGAAAGCCCGAGAGAAATCGCAGTTTTTGCAGATTCTATTTTTTGTTGGTGACGGCCGGTCTCAAATCCTTCTGCATGTCCTTCGGCTAGACCTTCAGCACGTCCTTCTGCCAATCCGATTTCACGGGCCTCTTCCTTTTCGTCTTCCAATATGTCACTGAAATACATGTATTCGTCCTCCAAATCGGATTTCTGTTTCGCAAGGGAAGCGGCTTCGTCCATTTCAATCGCAAGACCTGAATCGGGTTTGAGTCCATAGATGAATTTCAGTACTCCTCGGACTTCGGGATTACTTTCCTTCTCCCATGCACTGCAATTGTAAAAGACATTTCGGCTTTTGTCATCATAGGAGATTCTATCCGTCTCAAGGAATCTTGAAATTTTTGTGTACCGCGGAATTCCCTCCCCAAAAGGATCGTCCTTGCAGATGAATAGAATGTATGTTTCCCTGATATCCTTGAATTTTGTACGTCTCTTTGTTGTTGCCACATCTGAGGATGATAGATAATAACGCGCCCTAAGCAGCATGTCATCGTAGTTACCTGTCTGCATCTCAATGTTGAAAATTCTTTCAGAATCCTTCACATATACGTCCAGTCTTATTCCACGGGAATCGTAGAAATTTTCTATCGGATTTTCCGTCTTAAGATAGTCGATGTGTTCAACGCTGATTCCAAGAAGCGTTTCAAGAACGCCTCTGCATATCCTTTCATTTTCCATAACCTTGCAGAAAATGAAGTTGTCGGCGATTGTCAGTTCTTCCCATGGCTTTGAAAACTGCCCCATGTTTTCCTCCGAAAATAAATTCACCTGAAGTGCTTCAGGTGTCATTATTTATATAAACGAAAAAAAACAAAAACATGCAGTTTTTAGAATGGATTCAGTAATTTATTTTCAAATCATTGCAAACGGGGACAGACCCCGTAAAATCTATATAGAAAATTTAATAACAAATCATCAAAAAATGCATTTTCATTCATAAGTTATGTTCCTTATATCAAAAAATAAACTCACATCACAATATTGAACGTCTTCTCGCTTCCGCAGTTTCATAACTGCTTCAGGGCTGCTAAACGCGCCCTTTCGCTGTTATTTCACAGCGGAAGCTCGTCCCTGCCTAATTATCAGCGGAACAGACAATACGGAAGCCCAGGTCGTTGTTCTGGTTGTTAGCGCTGTCGTAGTACCCGTCGTCCACCTCGCAGTAGTAGTCGTAGTTGTAATAACTACCACCACGGTAATAGCGGCTGTAGCTGAAGTAAGGGTTAACAACCCAGCACCACTCCCAGACGTTGCCGCTCATATCATAGAGTCCATAACCGTTTGCCTTCTTTTGTGCTACCGGATGTGTTTTATCTCCACTGTTCCCTGAATACCAGCCTACCTCATCAAGATTGTCGCTTCCTGAATATGTACACTTCTGTCCACCTCTTGCTGCATATTCCCATTCCTCTTCTGTAGGCAGGCGGAAACCGTTTGCTTTTATATTCTGAGTTACTTCCCCTTCAATGGAATTACCTTTATGGGATGTATAATTCCACGTTGCCACATCTGTTTTTCCATCAACTGCATATACAGGTGTAAAACCGAATTTTTCGCTTAACTTGTTACAGAAGTAAATTGCATCATACCAGCTTATTTTTTCTACAGGGTTGTTGTCACCTTTGTAATAGCTTGGGTTGCTGCCCATAATTGAGGTATACAATTTCTGTGTTACTTCTGTATTATGCATTTTGATATTCTTGCCTGGTATATTTACCATTTTAATTCCTAAAGAATTAAGCAGCTTTGCAACTTCAATATCTCTTGCTACTGATTTTTTTGCATTTTCCAAAGTTTGTCCCTTAGCCATATAAACTTCTACAGGGTATTTTTCTGGATTAAACCTAGCTTTTTCTCTTTCAGCTCCACCTGCAAAATCTCTGAGTTCCCATTCAGGCTTCATTGTGCGTGTTTGAACTTTATTCAAGGCACTCGTCTGCGTAACCTTTCCGCTCACAGTGTTGATTACACGAATCTTTGAAAAATTGAACTTGTACTGGCTTGGCTTGTCATCACCTTCCGCAGTTACGTTGTAGTCAATTTCAAAGTAAATGATTGGATCACCGCGGGTAAGCAGGGAGTTGTACATGTCTACATTGTTTGTATATTCTTCAATTACAGCATCATTCAGCTCAGTTTCCATATCCGGAGCTTTCTTTCCACTAAGAGCTTCGTAATTTACAATAAAGTTATCTGTATAAAGCAAAATTCCGTCGGAATACAATGAAAGATAAGCGTTCCATCCGTTTTTACTTCCCTCATACTTTCCGTAACTAACTTTTAGCTCATCACCCATGGAAGAAACAGTTCTGATTGTAGAAAGTGTCTTCTGATCACCACGAATTTCTGCAAGAAGGGCTGCATCCTGAGTTGCAGTTGCCTTTTTTACGGCATCACAGTCCGTAAAGAACTTGTTTGTCAAATCCTCATAGCTCTTGGTCACCTGATTTTCACGGCGCTGCTTTGCCTGTTCCGTCGGGTTGCCGTCACTGCCGAGCTCAACAGTGCTATATGACTTGCTGCGGATTTTCTGTTCTTCTGAAGCCCTGTCATTGACAAGCTGGTCATAAAGTTCCTGGCTTCTGGATTCTACTCCCTGGCGGATTTCCACAAGTGCCTTTTTCTTGCTTTCAATTACATTTATCTGACCCAAAACTCCCTGCTTTTCCATCTTGAGCTTGCGCACTTCTGCTGCCTTTGCTGCGGCATCCTTTGCCATCTGGTCACGCTGGGTCTTAAGTGCAATGGAACGTTCCGCTTCAAGCTTTTCGTCTTCGGCGGCACGTGCCTTCTGTGCCTTGAGTTCTTCCTGTCGTTTCTTTTCTGCGTTCTGCTTTTCTACAAGGAGGGCTTTTTCAGCTTCAATCCTGTTCTTGTTCTGGATTGCGTTGATGTCGTTGGATGTCATGAGCTTTGAAAGTTCTGCATCATAGTCGCTCATCATCTTGTTGAACTGTGCTTCATTCTGCTTTGCAAGGGCAAGCTGGTCATCCACACTAAAAGAAGCAGAACCGCTTGTAAGAAGATTCTTGTTCAAGTCAGAGATCTTTATTCCAAGCTTGTTTCCCATGGCAAGAGTAAGCTCATCCACGGCACCTGTTGAACCGTAAAGGTATTCAGACTTTGAGTACTCCTTTGATGTTGCAGATGCCATCTGCTCGCCAGTAGTAAGGTCCGTAAAATCTACACTGATTGTATAGCCGGAGGCTGTTTTTCTAAGTTTTGTGAAAAGCGCAAATTTTGCCGTCGTGATTTTTCCAAGTTCGATTGCAGTTGATTCATCACGGGCCGCACTCTCGCTTTCTGCCTGAAGCTTTTTAAGTGCTGCTTCTGATTTTGAATCGACCACAGTCTTCATTCCAAGATATTCCTGAAGGTTTGACTTGAGTTTGTCCTGAATCTGTCCAGGGAGCCATGCCGCCTCTGAACCTGCAATATTCACAACTTCCTGGTTTACAACCTGAACAGGATATTTAAGCATGCTCTTTCGTGCCTCGGCTTTTAATTCTTCTGCATGCTTTTCCTTATACTGTGTAACACTAGCAATTCCCTCTATCTTTGTAATTGCATAGTTTTTTGCTGACAAATCTTTTACTTCAAAAGTCACATTAAACTTTGACTTCTTTTCATCAGCAATTCTCTCGGATATGAAAGTCATATCCATTCCAGACACAACCTTTATCTTTGCCTTGCTTAAAGACGGAATTATGACGGTTCCAGTTTCAGTCACCTTCATCTTCTTAAGATCCATCTCGCTTACAAATACGGCAGATGCATCCGCATTTTTCTCCAGTTCCTTTCCAAGTTTTGCTTCTTTGATCACTGTCTGCGAGTAAATCGAGATTGACAGCAAACCTGCGAGCAGAAATGTTATGTATTTTTTCATTTTTTCTTTCCCTAAAAGATCAATTACATCAAGAAATCAGCAAGATCCATAGCTTCCTGTGCGGCAGCTTTTGTCTGTGCTTCCTGTGCATCAAGCTTCTTTGCTTCTACAGCAGCTTTTGCATTTTCGGCTCCTGCCTTTGCTATGTCTGCTTCTGCCTGTGCCTTTGCACGTTCAGTTTCAAGGCGTGCCATCTGGGCATCATATAGGGCTTTTTCTTCCGCAGCCTTCTTTGCATCTTTCTTGTCAGCATCATCCTTCATCTCACTGAAAAGTGCGCCGATCTTCTTCTGGGTTTCCGTCTCAAGACCTTCCGTTCCCATAACATCCATCAGGTATTTACGGCAAAGGGCATCCCATGTTGCTTTGTTCATTGAGTAAACTGTGTAATAGATATACTGTTCAGTCTGTTCCTTTGTTCCGGCTCTAGTCGTCCTTACCTTCTGGTAGAATCCCGTTTCCTCACGAAGACCTGTCATGTCAGCCTTTGTTTCACTTGCGGCAACATATACTGCTTCAAGCTGTCCCATATCATTTAAGCCCTGACCTACTCTACCAATAACTTTCTGACTTAATTCTGCTGCCTGCGTGTATGCAAAACCTGCACGACTCAAAGCCTGTGCGGTTGCCTCAGTTTTTCCCGTCGCCATGCTGACCTTTACTACGCGGCCGGAATCAAGGCTCCACTGTTCCTTGAACGTATCGGAATTACCGCGGCGCATGTTCTTGAGCCATGTAGGAGCGGCAATTTCTCCCAATGTCCTGTCAGTCCAGTCAATGACCACAACCTTGTCGATATCATCATCAACATTAACCTTTAAGGTTGGATCAACTTTTGTACTTCCACATGAAGTCATACACAAAACCATTGATACAGCAATTACTCCGGCTGCCAGTACATTTGCAATTGTCTTTTTCATTTGTTTTCTCCTTCCGCTGTTTAATTACAGCTTAAAAATTAATTTCCTGATTTATTTTTTCTGCCAGCTTTGGAAAAGCTTTTTTCTGGGCGTTCTCCAAGGTGTAGGCGACAGTTTTTTCCGTAAGGTTTGCTTCATAGGAATAGATTGCCTTTCCGGCCCTGTTTTTCACTGCAACTGCTACAGCCGGAACAATGGCTACGGGATCGCTTCCCGACGGATTGGAACTGACGGCCACTTCCGCCACATAGTTTCCTTTGTCACCTACAACAAAACCGTTTCTGCCAAATGCGTTTTTTACGGCGGTCTCAATTATGTTTGCATAGTCGCCGGACATGCGCACTTCCAAAGTCAGGTTCTTCTGTTCCGCCTTGATCCTTGAAGGCAGGTCAGATACTGCATCCCTGTCCTGCGAATATTTCTCTTCTTCCTTTGGATTTATGATCCTTCCGTATTCAAGTTTTTCAAGGAAATCGCACGATGCTTTCCATGCACTTTTATAAAGCGAAATTTTCGTATATGGATCTTCTTCTGATTCCGCCTTTTTTAGGAACGAGTGGAATTTTGTTTTCTCCGATTCTATTTTTGGCTTATACTGAACCCAGGCATCCTCGCGGTTCATGTAAGCAACCGCATACCACTTCTTTTCCACCTTGTAGTACCAGCTTTCGGTGAATTCAAGACCGATAAACTCTACTTCGCTTGTGACATTTACCTCATCCACAACACGGGTTTCTTCCTGAACCGATGAGCCCGCTGTAATAGAAGACATTGTCGTTGAAAGGTTTGCACTTACCGTAGACTGGAAGTATCGGGCAAGCTGGCCTGCGGCATCCGTTTTTGCATCTTCCGCAGTCTTTCCAGAACCACGCTGGGCCAGATATTCTGAATTTGGATATACTTTTTTATAATTTCTGAACCATTCCGGTTCTTGTGCTGGTTTTGCATAGCAAGAACATATAAAGCCAGCCAAAACGAGAATCATAATTAATCTTTTCATAAGTAAAACTCACCAAATTTCCTTTTACGATTCAAGGAATAATACAATATTTCATAATATTATCACTATATTTCATATATATATCAAACCAAATTTATTTGTTTGAATTACTAAATTTATTAAGAATAGGAATATGACAATTGAAGATCAGGAAAAATTAATCTATAGAAGGCTTAAACGAGAGCGAGAAAAGCAAAATATTACACAACTAGAGCTATCCTTTTCTTCAGGAGTTTCCCAAAACATGATTACCTATATAGAAAATGGGAAAAGGACACCAACGCTTCATACTATTTTAAAATTATGCAACGCACTAAAAATTAATCCGGCTACACTTTTCATTGATGTACAGATTCACTCTTTTGACAGAAAAAGCAAAGCAGACCGTTTTGGACTTAATCAATAACTATATGTAAGAACAACGGGGACAAAGCAAAAAAAAAATCCGCCTGCCAGAAAGCAAGCGGATTGGAAAGCGCAAGGCGCTTTCCTCGAGTTCAATTAATCCCTCTTGGGATTAATTGAACCATTAATTGAACCATTAGTTGAATGGATTTTCTGTTGGGTACAATGTTCCCTTTGGCTGGTTGTATGCAACATCAGCAATCTTGAGGTACTGGAACAATGTGAACAATGCCTTTCCGAAGTGTCCGAAAGCAACTGCACCGTGGTGTGGGTAGTTCTTCTGGATGAGAACGTGGCGGTAGAATCTTCCCATTTCTGGAATTGCGAATACACCGATACCACCGAATGAGCGTGTTGCAACTGGGAGGATTTCACCCTGTGCAATGTATGCCTGGAGCTTTGTATCTGGAGTTGTCTGCAATCTGAAGAATGTGATTGGACCTGCCATGATGTCTCCTTCGAGAGTACCACGTGTAAAGTCTGGTGTGCCACCGTTTTCGAGGAGGCGGTTCTGGATGAGCTGGAACTTGATTCCAGGGTTGCATGCCTTGTTCATGCAGCAGAATGGTGTGTTACCACAGTGGAATGCCATGAATGTGTCGTTGAGAACATATGGATAAGAGAACTTGCCCTTGATGCTTTCGTCGTACATGTCCTGTGGAACAGAGTTGTTGATGTCGAGGAGAGTAACTGGAGCTCCAGAGATACATGTTCCGATGTATTCAGAAAGAGCACCGAAGATATCTACTTCACATGCAACTGGAATTCCGCGTGATGCGAGGCGGCTGTTTACATAGCAAGGTTCGAAACCGAATTCCTTAGGGAATGCTGGCCAACACTTGTCTGCGAATACAACGTACTTCTTGCATCCCTTGTTTGCTTCTGCCCAGTCAAGGAGTGTAAGTTCAAACTGTGCCATGCGTGGGAGAAGATCTGGGAAGTTGTTTCCGCTTGCGCCGAGTTCAGCTTCCATTTCCTTAACAACGTCAGCGATGCGCTTGTCATCCTTGTGTGCGCGGTATGCAACGAGAAGGTCAAGTTCTGAGTTTTCCTGGATTTCAACACCGATGTCATAAAGACCCTTGATTGGTGCGTTACATGCGAAGAAGTCCTGTGGACGTGGTCCGAATGTGATGATCTTGAGGTTTGCAAGACCGATGATTGCACGTGCAACAGGGATGAATTCTTCGATCATCTTTACGATGTCGTCAGCTGTTCCGACTGGATATTCTGGAATGATTCCAGGAATCTTGCGGAGGTTGAGGTTGTATGAGCAGTTGAGCATACCACAATATGCGTCACCACGTCCGTTGATAAGGTCGTTCTGTGTTTCTTCTGCAGCTGCAACGAACATGCAAGGTCCGTCAAACTTCTGTGCAATCTGTGTTTCTGGTGTTTCTGGACCAAAGTTTCCAAGGAATACAACAAGAGCGTTACAACCAGCGTTCTTTACTTCATCAACAGCCTTGAGCATGTCCTTTTCATTCTCTACTGTAGTCTTTGCTTCATAGAGTTCGCCTTTGCCAGCAAAAGCCTTTACGATAGCTGCTCTTCTCTTTTCAGAAAGAGAGATAACGAAACAGTCGCGGCTTACTGCGATGATACCAAGTTTTACATCAGGGATGTTTTCAAACTTTGCCATAGTGTGTTTGCTCCTTTTATGGAATATATAATTTTATCGCCATTCACCCGAACGGCATCCTAAGAGTTCCGGAAATTGGAAAAAAACTGAATTTTTCGAAAAATGTCAGATTTTTTTATGGCAACCGGTTGCCATCTTGAATATAATACCACTAATGCCAATTGTCAAGATTAATAATGGACTGAAATTGAATTACAAACAAAATGATAACAAAAATCCGTTATAATTGAACAAAATGATAGAATTGTGTCATACTTGACCAAGGGGGGAATTCAATGAAATTCAAATTCGGGACTCAGTTTTATCTTACAGCTTTTCTGGCCATCGTACTTGTGACACATATCATCATGCTTTTTGATTCCATGTTTCATGGAGTCTATGCCTGCACAATCCAGAACGCAATTGGATGCATCATCGTTTCAATACTGTACATGACCAAAAAGAAGAGCAATCCATTCAAAATGATTTTCTTCATTCTCCTGCATCTTGAACTTCAGGTTTTCATGGCCATTTTCTTCATGGGATGGAAAATGCAGTTCCAATACTACTATCTTGGCATCATGGTCTTTTCCGTACTCATGTCCTTTTCCCTTGACGCAAAGGAACTTACAAAGAAACAGAAATTCCTTGGCATATCATCTGCGTTCCTGTTTTTTTCAAGCTACATCATTTCACGGAACATGAACCCCATCTATACAATGCCGGAAAGAACCGTAGACAAGATCGCATTCATAAACTATGTCAGCATTTTCTCAGGGCTTGCTTTCCTCGCAAATCTGTTCAGGATGAATGCCATCCGCTTTGCCTACATGATGAAAAACCAGTCTCTGAGAGATGACCTTACAAAGCTTTACAACAGGCGCGGCATCCGTGCGGAACTGGACAGAGCCATCGACGCAATGCAGACGGAAGAGATTCCCTATGCCGTTGCAATTTTTGACATAGACGATTTCAAGAAAATAAATGACACCTACGGTCACGATACGGGAGACATGGTTCTCAAAGAAATTGGAAAAGTTCTCCAGGGTTTTGAAAATGAAATAATCACGGCCTGCAGATGGGGTGGCGAAGAATTTCTTATAATCAGACAGAACTCGATTTACAAGGACGCAATGGAAATTCTTGCACACAAGATTGCAAGCAGAATTTCACAGCTGGAATTCAATTCAGACGGAAAGGAATTCAAAATTACAATTACATGCGGATGTGCAAATTCAGAACCTGAACTTTCACTCAACGAAACTTTGAAGGTTGCTGACAACCGCCTTTACCATGGCAAACAGACAGGAAAGAACAAGATTGTCAGCTATGATTAATGGAAGAAAATAATCAGTTTACCTTATAGCCTGCACCTTCAATGGCAGACTTAATTAGAGAGTCATCCACATCGGCAGAAAGTTTTACTGTTACCTTTGCAGCATTGTGATCAGCAACAGCTTCTGTCACTCCCTGGATTTTTTCGACGGCTTCCTTTACGTGGGCTTCACAGTGTGAG
>CALELJ010000279.1 GCA_937902445.1 uncultured Treponema sp.
CGCTGCTGAAAAACCACATGGATAAATAAAATTTATTTTTTTCAGACACGGACCCTTCGACTTAGCTCAGGGATCCTGGACGAAAGCATTGCTCTCTAGATGCCGATACCTTTCATAACTTTCGCCCCAAGAATTGCCAGGTCAATTCTTGAAAGATGGTTTAGGAATAGGGACCCTTCGACTGACGCTCAGGGATCCTAGACTCAACTTAGGGGGGCTGGAACAGGACTGCTGAGCTTGTCGAAGCAACCTGCGATTCTTTTTCTTTTAATTGTCAATGAATTTTCTGTATAATGGAACCATGATTGCTTGCAATAGACTGGAAAAAATATTGTTGATTTTCATGGTTTCATTTTATGTTTTTGTTTCCTGCAAAAATACTGACTCCCACGATCCTGACAGAATCCGAAAGAGCCGGTGGGATGAAATGGTGATTCCGGATAAATTCAATACTGGACCAAAACAGGGCACTATATTCAGAAAGCTCACTGCCAATGGAAATATTGCAGAAAATGTTTACGTCAATTTCAGAACCGATACAAATCCCTATACCTACGTTTTGACTTCCTATGGACCAAACAAGGAGAAACTTCCAGACAGAAGCATCGTGGAAAATTATGATTTTTCTGATTACGATTTTTCCATCGCCGGAAGCGACAGGTATTCCCGGAACAAATACATTGTTTTTGAAAACTGTAAATTCAAAGGATTCAGAAATGATGCCACCTCGCCAGACAGTAAACGAATCTATGTGACGTTCAACAACTGCTCTTTTGGAGGTGGAGTCAATTCTTCCTACATAACGCTGAACAACTGCAAGATCGGTGGTTTTACTTCCGACGGAATGAATCCACTGCGTGAGTTTTATGGAAACAACATCTATGTCTATGATCTGTTCCACGAGGCAATAAGCAAGGTCGTTCATGTGGACGGACTTCAGATTTACGGAGACCAGCGTTCAAGAAACAATGTGTTGAACGACAGATGGATTTCAAAAGTTGAGACCGGTGAAATACATTACAACAATGTCAGGTTTGAAATTCCGTCGATACATTTTGAAGGCATGGCAAGCGGAACCGGTGTGAATGCCTGCGTCATGTTCCAGCTTGAGTTCAGCGACGTGAACAATGTCTCCTTTGAAAATCTCTATGTCAATGGCGGCGGCAAGTGGTTCCCGCTTTATCTTGACCACGGAAAAAACAATGAGCGTTCAGAAAAGGGAAAGTGGTCCCATGAAAATCTTGTGATGAAAAATGTCATGGTGTCAAATAATTTTGGGAAAATTTTTTATCCTGATCTGCTTGAGGATGCGAAACTGATCAACGTCGACCATCACGACAAACTTTTTGTCTCGTCTGTCTGGAAAGACACGGATGGAAAGGTTCATGTCATTGCAAGCAACGATACAAAGTCGGAGAAAACTTTGACTGTAAAATCTGATGCCGGCATAGTTGAATTTAAAATTCCGCGGTGTCCGAGCAACTGGGCCTTGAACGGCGAGCTGAATGTGAAGGTTGAGACAGACGAGGGCCTTGTGGATGAAAATGGAAAGAGCTATAAAACCTACAGATGGGAAGATATGCCTTTTGATCTGGATTTCATAGTTCCGGGCAATCCGAATTTTGTAGTCTGCTATCAGGGAGAGGAACAGATCCGGTATGTTTCATTTGATGGAAAGAAACATTACTTTTCTGAGATGAAGGAGTGAGAGTTCTATATCCGTCTTTTATGGCGTCGCAAAGTCATGACCCTGTAAATATGACGGCACATGTCATATTTGATGTGGTATATTGGTGGCGTATAGAAATCAAACAGGCAGGTATATAATGCATTTTGTGGACGCTAAAACCATCTTGTCATCCCAAAACGGAATGAACCTTTACAGAGGATGTACCCACGGGTGCATCTATTGCGATTCCCGAAGTCTCTGCTATCATACGCCGGTTCCCTTTGAGGACATTGAAGTAAAACAGAATGCTCCCAGGCTTCTGGAAGACAGTCTTGTACGAAAGCGGAAGAAGTGCATGATCGGAACTGGTGCCATGTGCGACCCATACATGCACTGCGAAAAGGAACTGAATCTGACCCGCCGTTGTCTTGAAATAATTGAACGCCATGGATTTGGTCTTGCGATTCAGACGAAATCAGATCTCATCATGAGGGACATTGATCTTCTTGAAAGCATAAATAGAAAGGCAAAGTGTGTGGTCCAAATCACCCTTACGACCTATGATGAAAATTTATGCAGGATGATTGAACCCAATGTCTGCACGACATGCCGCCGATATGAAGTGCTTAAAGAAATGCAGTCCCGAGGTATTCCTACGATAGTGTGGATGACGCCGATACTTCCGTATATAAACGACACGGAAAAAAATCTGTACGGAATTCTTGATTACTGCAAGGATGCCGGTGTCCGTGGAATCATCAATTTTGGTTTTGGTGTGACCCTTAGGGAAGGAGACAGGGAATACTGCTACGATGCCTTTGACAGGTTGTTCCCCGGACTCCGCAAGATATATGAATCAAGATACGCAGATGCATACAACCTGCCAAGTCCTCAAAACTCAAGGCTTCGTGAAAAATTTTTTGAATTCTGCAGAAAAAACAATATGCTTACAGACAATCAGTGTTTTGATTACATGCGGGATTTCCCAAAAGAAAAACTCGTGGATCCTTCTATGGATTGCCTCCAGGGAGAATTTGATTTTTCAAAAAAATTTTGATAAATGAAACTTTTGATGTTATCATTTTATTATTGGAGGATAGATTTATGGCATGTTGCAAAAAGACTGCACCCGCAGAAACAAAAGAGAAGGCTGTTGAAAAAACTCCCGCACAGAAAGCTGTTGATACAAGAAGAAAAAACATCATCGCTGAACAGAAGGAAATGCTGGACAAGTCTACTTCTTCCGCCGCCCATAAGCAGTGGATCACCAAGAAGAATAACGAGATCTTAGCCAAGGATGAGAAAATTGCCAAGCTTGATAAAAAAGT
>CALELJ010000280.1 GCA_937902445.1 uncultured Treponema sp.
GTTCATCACCGGTTTTGTCATCAATTCCGACATTGACCATACACATCTTGCCGACAAGTTCTGCGGTATCATGCAGGTTGACAATCCCACAGGCAGCACCTAATCGTGCAATCTCATCACGGGCAATCTTCTCAGCTTGCTGGCTTGCAGGACAAACAAGATTGAACCTGCTCCAAAGCTTACGGTTTGCGTATTTACCGTCTTCAATGATGGTGAACTCCATGACATCCTGCTTTCCGCCGGTTGCTGTCGGTTTCATCTCTTCCTTTGTGACCTGGCACTGGTACCAGCCTCGTTCAATAAGTTCGAAATTGTTCTGAACTTCGTTTGTGTTAATATCTACAATCATTTTTCTTCCTCGTAAAACTTGCATTTGTACTGGGTTTTTCCAGTTGATTCGCTTACTGCATCGGCAAACATTGCCTTTACAGAATCCGGTAATGAATTCCACTTTGACTTGGAAACTTCAGCTTTGTAGTAGAAGGTGTCTACATACTTCTGGGCTTCCGCATTGCCGTTCATAATTGCATCCAAACGGTCTGTATCAACTTTTTGGTATATGGAAGGCGTTGCATCAACGACTATGCCATCTCCAAGGTCAAAATGCTGAACATGAGGGTCGTATTTGCGTACAATCAGTTCCATGTCCATGTAATCGACAATTCTTGAAGACTCGTCCTGAAGTTCCTTAATCTGGCGTTTGATCTCGTAATAACGTTTGATGGCAAGCTGTAAATCAGTCATGTGAACCTCCTGCAATCTTGGCAAAAATTGCCCCTAAATCAGGCTGCTCATACATATCCAGTACGCCCGAGCGGTCTTTAGCTGTATAGACACCGTCAGTACCTGTCTGCAGCATGCGAATAACCTTTCCCTCACTGTCTTTCTCAACGCGCAAAGCGAAAACTTCGTCAAAGAAATAAGGCAAATACTGCGGCACCTTAGAACCTGGGGCAGATGGGAAAAACATCATTCTGCCTGTCTCATCCTGAGATTTTTCAA
>CALELJ010000281.1 GCA_937902445.1 uncultured Treponema sp.
TTTCTCTTCTTGAAGCTTTCAAGGTTGTTCTTGAAAATCTGAAGTCCGTCCTGTGAATATGCGTCGGCTTTGATAACAACAATTACTTCATCTGAAGCAGTCATGATGTTTTCTTCGAAATCATCGAATGCTGGAGATGTATCAAAGATACAGTAATCGAAACCGATTTTTTCAACTTCTTCACAAAGGTCTGCAAAAATGAATGGCTCCTTCGAAGCTTCACTTGTGCGGTATGTCTTAAGGGAACGGCTGCCCTTTCTGTCGATTGAATTTGTCGGAATGATAAAAAGATTTTCTACAGATGTTTTTGCTACAACTTCGTCGATTGTAACGTCACCGTAAAGAGTTTCTGCAAGGTCATGATTGAAGGATTCAAGCAGAGTTCCTGTTGAGTTGCCCTGTGGATCAGCGTCGATAAGAAGGACTTTTTTTCCCTGTCCTGCAAGTTCTGCTGCAAGTGAAAGACTGATAGTAGTTTTGCCAACTCCGCCTTTCTGAATGGCTACTGCAATTTTTTTCATTTTTCCCCACCTCAAAAAAATTGATACTTTTTCTGTATACTTATATCTAATCATATTTTTTAGAAAAAAGCAAATAAAAAATCTAAACTTTTTTAGATTTCTAAATAAAATGTTTAGAAAGATTAGATAAAATCTAAACAATATATTTAGATAAAAGATTATAATAAATCTAAACAAACTAAACAAAATGTTTAGAATGTTTAGAAAAAATCTAATCTTTTAAAACACGCTCTAGGATTGCGTATAACGCGTCCAAATTTGAAAATAGGGTAATTTATCGTTTGAAGCTAAAAGAGGCCCGTATACGCAAGATTTCGAAGTTTTGAATTTTCAGCTCTTTTCTCTTATTTACACTGAAAATATCAGTTTTTCTCCCCTTCTGTTTCTGGGTATTTCCAGCCTGTAAAACAATCTTGAAAGCATCATTTTTTATTCAAGGAAATGTTTTTGCTGTTTAGGGAAAAGAATTTCTTCTCCAGGGAAAAGAATATTTTTTAAAGGTCGTTTTTTTATTTTCCGTTCCCCCCTATCCTTTAAGCATACACGGTTTCCGGTGCACTTCGAATTGCGAATCAACTAGGGCAGGCAGCGAGATCTGCACTCTGGAAACCCTGTCAGGAGGATGCATGATTATAACAGTTTCAAGTATTAAAGGCGGTGTTGGGAAATCCAGTCTCGTCATTCTTGCAGCCAATAATCTTGCAGCCCGTGGTAACCGTGTTCTTGTTATTGATATGGATCTGAATAATTCCGTGACTTTCTACTACACGCTTGGCTTGGAAGGAGCTTCAGAACTGTGTGATAACAGGAATATTGTTATGGCCATTACCCAGGAAAGACTGAAGGAAAACGTCATTGAGACACGGAGGTCCAATGTATATCTTCTTCCGTCTTCCCTGTCGCTCTGTGACATTCGTGCAATCGATTACAGAAAACTTAAAAAACTGCTGTCCAAAGACTGCGGCTTTGATTATGTAATCATTGATACGTCTCCGACTTACGACAACCTCGTAATGAGTGCGATATATGCCGCGGATTATATCCTGACTCCGGTTGATTTCGCAGAGTTTAATTTCAACATGACTTCCTTCCTGATGAAGAAGATTCAGGAGGAACTTCCGGAAAAGTATGGAAATACCTTTATTGTTTTTGCCCACTACCTTTTTCAGTTTGATGAATGTGAGGGCGGAGAACAGAAGGATTACATGCAGCTTTATTACCAGGCTTTTGCATCAAAGATTCTTGCCGTAAAGCTTCCCCATACATCCTACGTCAAAAAATATACGGACAGGGATGAGCTTGTAAGCATCAACTCCAGGGAAAGCGGAAAGGTACGTCTTGCAGAAGCCGTGAACCAGCTGATCAATATGTTTACCGGAGAAAAAGATGTTGTGGAGAGGTTCTGATGGGAAAAGGCTTGAACATTGTAACAGCAGGTCAGAACGTATCCATGGCAGACGGGGGAATCAGGCTTTCTAAAAGAATGCATATAGATGATGTCGAAGAGCATGAATCTTTTAAGACAATGTTCAGAATTGATCCTGAAACCCTGGAAAGTATAACGAAGTCAATGATGGAATCCGGTTTTGACGGTTCTACACCGCTTCAAATCTGGAAAACGGAAGGACACCGTTATCTGATAGACGGGTATACAAGATATACCGCCTGTAAGAAAGCAGGCATAAAACTTGTCCCGGTCTATGAACACGAGTTCGAAAACCTGGATGCTGCATACAGATATGCACTTAAGCTTCAGGTGAACAGAAGAAATCTTTCTGCAAGTGAACTTATGGAACATGTTTCAAGGCTTCTTGGAACCCATGAGATTCAGACAATGAAAGGTGATAAGGCAACTGTGATTGCACAGGAACTCGGAGTTTCGAGAAGAACTGCTTTAAGGGCCATGTCAGTTGAAAAACAGGCAGATGATGACTTAAAGAAACAGATAGAAGACGGAACCAGAACCGTAAATGAGGTTTATAAGATGGTCCGCCAGAAAGCAAAGGATGATGAACCGGATAAGAAACCTGAACAGAAGGCAGCGAGATTAAACCGTGCTGCAGTAAGGATTTCAGGGTTCATCTTTGAAAAAGTAAATGAAGGAAAATCGGTGGAAGAAATCTGTAAAGACAATGATTTCAGAAAGCTTCTTGAAAATCCGCTTTCTAAAGATGTTCCTTCAGTATCAGTTTCTTCACTGAAAGAAGCTGGAATAGATTTAGAGGATTAAATGACTAAAACAGAAATTAGAGATTTCTACAGAGATACACTGGATATGCTTGAAGCTCAGACTACAAGATTTAATACGGAAGCGCTTGTGAGCTTTCTTGAAGATCTGAGTCTGCATAATGATCACAGACTTCCGCTTCTTAAAAAAAGTGATGACGGAAAAACACTGAACCTCATTCATGAAAATTCCATGGAAGAAGTTCTCAATGATGAAAACCTGACTGAATGTATCAGAAAACTTGATCTTATCAAGAATGAAGTAAAGAAAGCGGGGTAGGGCAGTATGGAACTTGTAAAAGTATACGGACAGATTTGTTATCCAAAAGGATACACACTCTATGTCCGTGATAAACAGAAAAACGAGACTATTGAACTTGTTGCAGTTCCAGCCATCAGAGACGGAGATTTCTGCCGCGGCTGTTATTTTGAAAGGGCATGTCATGCTTACCCGGGCTTGAGTCCTATCGGTGCATTATGCATGACAACAATTTTTGTTGATAAAGCTTTGTCTAAGCTTTTCTTGAAATAGTAACCGGAATAAAAGTGAACAGAATGATTGAAAGAGTGAATGCATATACAAATATCAG
>CALELJ010000282.1 GCA_937902445.1 uncultured Treponema sp.
GTTCGTTTAAACTTTTCAGAGAGCCGGTTTATTTCAAAAGACTGGCTCTTATCTTTTTTAAAGGACACGCTTATGTCTTTTGATTCAATTTTAAATCAGATTGATGACATTGTTTGGGGTCTTCCAACAATCATCCTGATCCTGGCAACTGGTCTTATCCTTACAATTGCCGCACGTGGAATTCAGTTCTGTAAACTTGGCCGCGCATTCAAGGGTATCTTCAAAAAAAATGAAGGTGCCGGTGAACTTTCAGGTTTCTCTGCATTGTGTACAGCACTTTCTGCAACAATCGGAACCGGTAACATTGTCGGTGTTGCAACAGCCATCGCAGCCGGTGGTCCTGGTGCTCTTTTCTGGATGTGGTTTGCCGCTATCCTCGGAACAGCAACAAAGTACGCAGAATGTATGCTTGCCATCAAGTACCGTGAAGTAAAGGAAGACGGACACATTCTCGGTGGTCCTTTCTATACAATTGAAAAAGGTATGGGTGCCAAGTGGAAGTGGCTTGCAGTTCTCTTTGCTGTATTCGGAGCTCTCGCAGGTCTCATGGGTATCGGTACAATGACTCAGATCAACGGAATTACATCCGCTGTAAACAATGCCGTTGACCCTGAGGCAAAGCACATTGCTTTCACACTTTTGGGAACAGACTATACTTATGCAACAGTTATCGGTGGTCTCATCGTTACAGCTTGTGTTGCTCTTGTTGTTCTCGGTGGTCTCAAGCGCATTTCAAAGGTTGCTGAAAAAGTTGTTCCTGCAATGGCAGTAATCTACATCTTCCTTGGACTTTCAGTCCTCATCATGAACGCAACACACATTCCGGCTGCATTCGTTCTCATCTTCAAGAGCGCATTCGGATTCAAGGCTCTTGCAGGCGGTGCTTGTGGATATGTACTCAAGCAGGTTACAGATGCAATGCAGAAGGGTATCGCCCGCGGTATCTTCTCAAACGAAGCAGGTCTCGGTTCTGCTCCAATCGCAGCAGCTCCAGTACAGACAAACGAACCTGTTGAACAGGGTCTCGTAAACATGACAGGTACAGTAATCGATACACTTATCGTTTGTACAATGACAGGTCTTGCAATCGTTATCGGCGGCATGACAAACGGAATCTGGGAAAATCCTGAAAACCTCAAGGGTGTTGCCCTTACAGCAGCATCTTTCAACAAGGTACTTGGTGGTGACGGACATTCAGTTCAGTTCCTCCTCATGCTCTGTCTTGCATTCTTTGCATTCACAACAATCCTCGGCTGGGACTATTACTCAGAAAAGTGTCTTGAATATCTTACAGGCGGAAAGATGGGAATCGTTAAGGGCTTCAGATGGCTTTACATTCTTGCAGTTCTTATCGGACCTTACTTCACTGTAAACGCAGTATTCACAATTGCCGACATCTTCAACGGCCTCATGGCAATTCCTAACTGTGTGGCTTTGATTGTTCTTGCAGGTGTTGTCGCAAAGGAAACAAAGTCTTACTTTGACAGATTTCCAAAGCTGTAATTGAACTGGCTTTAAAATAATGAACCTCCGGTTGTCCAATGGATTGCCGGAGGTTTTTTTATTGTTTTTATTTTACCAGCTTGTTGAGGACGTGGTCCTTCTGGCGCCAGTTTTTGTCCACTGTTACATTAAGTTCAATGTCCACGCGGTATGGGAAAATCTTTCTTGCAGTCTTGATGGACTCGACGCGGATTGTCTTTATCATCTGTGCACCTTTGCCGATTACGATGCCTTTCTGACTGTCACGCTCAACGCAGATTTCGGCCCTGACCTTAAGAAGGTTTGCCTTTGCCATCTCCATGTTCTTGATGTTCACGTAGATTGCGTGTGGAAGTTCCTGCTCAAGGCGGTTGATGGCTTCTCCGCGGATGATTTCTGCAATGCGGAACTCAACTTCCTGGTCCGTGTAGTATTCTTCCGGATAAAGGTGCGGTCCTTCTTCCGCCATGTCATAAAGGGCAGTGAGTACATCATTGACTCCCTTGTCTTCCTTTGCGCTCATTTCTACTATGCGGCTGTCGGGAAGTTCCGGCAATGTGCGGTGGATGAAAGCGCGTGAATTTTCAGGCTTTGCAAGAGGATCTTCCGTTTTGTTGATTGCAACCACAAGTTTTTTTGTAAATGGTGCGACTAGTTTTGCAATCATTTCTTCTTCGTCGGTGTGGTCGCGGGTGCTGTCAAGAATGTAAAGTATTTCGTCGCTGTCCTTGATGTTTTCTTCCGCAATGGCTGTAAGCTTGAGGTTGAATTTCTTTTCGCTCAGGTGAAGTCCAGGTGTATCTATGAAAACCAGCTGTCCGATGGAAGTGTTTACGATTCCGCGGATGGCATTTCTTGTTGTCTGGGGAACTGCACTTACGATGCTGACAGTTTCTTGAGTTGCTGTGTTCAAAAATGTGCTTTTCCCTGCACTTGGACGGCCAATGATTGAAACCAGGGCTGTCTTTGGACCTGCAGGTTCTACTATAAACTCGTCTGTCTCTTCATTGATTATTTCTTCGTTCATGTTTTTATTATGTGGAAAAAATGGGAAATCTGCAATATAATTGAGGTATTATGGACAATTTGAATGTTTTACCGGGAAATCCTTCGCCACTTGGTGCAAATCTTGCTGATGGCGGCGTCAATTTCGCGGTGTACAGCAAAAATGCAACTTCAGTTTCAATAGAATTTTTCAGGAATCCTGATGATACGGAACCTTGTTCCAGAATAGATTTTGATCCGGTGCTCAACAGAACCGGTGATGTATGGCATTGTTTTGTTCCTGGCGCCAAAGCGGGAGACCTTTACCTTTACAGGGTTGATGGCCCCTTTGATGTATCAAGAGGACTCAGGTTCAACAAGAAGCAGAAACTTTTTGATCCATATGCAAAGGCCATTACACCGACATCGGTTTTCTATAATCTTCCTCCAAACTACAAGGCCGCTCTTGATAAGGAAGATGTTGAACTCCAGACTGAATCCAGGCATCTTTTTCCAAAATGCGTCGTAGTCGACAACAGCACTTTTGACTGGCAGGGAGACAAACCGATCAACCGTCCCTTGTCAGAAAGCATAATCTACGAAGTCCATCTTAAGGGATTTACGGCTGGGAAAAATTCAGGTGTTTCATGTCCCGGAACCTACAAAGGCTTCGTAGAAAAAATTCCATACCTCAAGGATCTTGGAATCACTGCTGTTGAACTTCTCCCGATTCACGAATTCGATGAATTTGAAAATGCCAATGTCAATCCGCGCACGGGTGAGAGGATGAAAAATTACTGGGGCTACAGCACCATCAACTTTTTCTCTCCAAAGGCAGGTTATGCCGCTGACAAGACTCCTGGCGGTGTCGTAAATGAATTCAAGCTTCTGGTCCGTGAGCTTCATAAAGCCGGAATCGAAGTGATTCTTGATGTTGTATACAACCACTCGGCGGAAGGAAACGAGCACGGTGTTCCGCTTAATTTCCGTGGATTTGAGAACGAGGTCTATTATACTCTTGTCGACAGTCACAAGGAATACTACATGAATTTTTCCGGCTGTGGTAATACGATAAACTGCAATCATCCGGTTGTCCGCGACATGATTCTGGATAGTCTCCGATATTGGGTTACAAACTACCACATTGATGGATTCCGTTTTGACCTTGCCTCGATTCTTACAAGAAGCCAGGAAGGAATTCTTTTGAAATTCCCTCCGCTGACAAATGCGATTTCTGAAGATCCTGTTCTTGGAAAGACAAAGATAATTGCTGAACCTTGGGATGCGGGCGGAGGATACCAGCTCGGTGGTTTCCCAGGCGGAAGATGGGCGGAATGGAATGACCGGTTCCGTGATGATATCCGCAGATTCTGGCGTGGAGATGAATTCTGTTCTACCGGAGCTGCAACACGCATAAGCGGATCAAGCGATCTTTTCACAATCAGCGGACGTACTCCATGCCACAGCATAAACTACGTTACATGTCATGACGGCTTCACCATGAATGATCTTGTCAGCTACAACGGCAAGCACAATGATGAAAATGGGGAAGGAAACCGCGACGGGTCTGATAGCAACTGGAGCTACAACAACGGCTTTGAAGGTCCTACCTTGAATCCTGTCATTGAACGAAACCGCAACAAGGCGATGCGCAACTACATCCTTACGCTCATGGTTTCCCAGGGAACTCCGATGCTTCTTGGCGGTGACGAAATGAGACGTGGACAGCAGGGCAACAACAATGCCTACTGTCAGGACAATGACATAAGCTGGTTTGACTGGTCCAACTGTGATGTCAACCACAGTCTTCTTGAATTCACAAAGAAAGCGCTCAAACTCAGAAAGGAGCACAGAATATTCCGCAGGGAAGAATTCTTCCATGGTGACAGGGGAAACACTCCTGACATCCAGTGGTATGAAAAAGACGGAAGCAATCCTGACTGGGGAAAAATTTCCCGCTTCATTGCGTTCCGCCTGTCTGGTCTGGCAGATGCAAAACCTGGTGAAAAGCCTGACAACGATTTTTTTGTTGCTGCAAATACAGACCATACCGACGCCATGATAAGGCTTCCTACAATCAAGGATGGCCGCAAGTGGTATCGCGTGGCAGACACTTCGATTGAGGATGAAACCTGCATTCTTGATGTGGACAATGCGGAAGGACTTCTTGCCCAGGAACGCTACATCCTGCCTGCATCTTCCATGCTGGTTCTTGTGGCCAAATAGGGATTAAAACTTAAAATAGGATGAAAGTAACTTTTTTTGCTTTTATCTGTATAAAAAGTTGGTAAAAATAAACCTGGCACTTGCCCCTTCCCGTTAAAATTTTGTATAAAGTAAAAAATTATGGTAACGCTTGAATATTTGAAACGTTTCCATATATACTTGAGGTAGATGCCCGATGGGTATCTTCCAAAAACAGAAAAACAACAAAAGTTCAATACGGAGGAAATATATGACTTTTGATGCAGAACAGTTCAAGGAAAACCTTACAGCCCGTCTTAGACGCCAGTACGGAAAGGACATCTCACAGGCTAACAAGCATGACCTTTTCGATGCAGTAAGTGCAAGTGCCCTTGAAATTATCATGCCTAACTGGATGGAAACACGCAAAGCCTATGAAGCCAAGCCTACAAAGCAGCTTTGCTACCTCAGTGCTGAGTTCTTGATGGGACGCGCCCTTTCAAACAACCTCATCAACTCTGGTATCATGGATCAGGTAAAGGAAGTTCTCAAGGGGATGAACATCAACTATGACCTTGTTGAAGATGAAGAACCTGATGCAGGTCTTGGTAACGGAGGTCTCGGACGTCTTGCTGCATGTTTCCTTGATTCCCTTGCCACACTTGAATACCCGGGATACGGTTATGGTATCCGCTACCAGTATGGTATGTTTGAACAGCACATCGAAGACGGTTACCAGGTTGAATATCCTGACAACTGGCTCAAGCACCGCGATCCATGGGAAACAAAGAGATCCGACCTTGCTGTTACTGTAAAATTCGGTGGACAGATTAAGTATGGAAAGACTCCTGATGGACAGGACCGTTTCTATCTTGAAAATGCGGAAGAAATCATCGCAACTCCATATGATATGCCGATCGTTGCTTACGGTTCAAATACTGTAAACACACTCCGCCTCTGGCAGGCATCTTCTCCAAACGGATTTGACCTTCAGCTTTTCAACGACATGCAGTACCACCGTGCCGTAGAGCGCCAGAATGACGCTGAAAACATCAGCCGTGTTCTCTATCCAAACGACAACGGTCCAATGGGTAAGGAACTCCGCCTGCGCCAGCAGTATTTCTTCTCAAGTGCTTCCCTCCAGGATCTTATCCATCATTATGTAAATACAGTTGGTACAGATTTCTCAAAGTTCCACGAGTATCATGTAATCCAGCTCAACGACACACATCCTGTAGTTGCAATTCCAGAACTCATGCGCATTCTTCTTGATGAATACAATGTAGGCTGGGATGATGCATGGAATGTTGTAACAAAGACATTCGCATATACAAACCACACAATTCTTGCTGAAGCTCTTGAAAAGTGGCCTATCGATGTATTCCAGAGACTCCTTCCACGTGTCTACCAGATTATCGAAGAAATCAACCGCCGCCTTGTCATCGAACTCCGCCAGAAGTTCCCTGATGATTACTACAACCAGAACCACATGGCAATCATCCACGACGGAAAGGTTTACATGGCATGGCTTGCAATCCACGCAGGTTTCTCTGTAAACGGTGTTGCAGCTCTCCATACAGAACTTCTTAAGACACAGGAACTCAAGAACTGGTACACATTGTATCCTGAAAAGTTCAACAACAAGACAAACGGTGTCACACAGCGCCGCTGGCTTCTTTCTTCAAACCCAGAGCTTGCTGAATTCATCACAAAGAGAATCGGCCATGGCTGGGAAAAGGAACTTTCACTCCTCAAGGGACTTGAAAAGTTTGCAGATGATGAAGAATCAATCAACGAACTCATTGCAATCAAGAGACACAACAAGGAAAAGCTTGCTGAATATCTCAAGCACACACAGAATGAATTCCTTGATCCTGAAAGCATCTTTGATACACAGGTAAAGCGCCTCCACGAATACAAGAGACAGCTTCTGAACGTGCTCCACATCATGTATGAATACAACAGAATCGTTGAGGATCCAAACTACAACCCTCCTGCACATACATACATCTTTGGTGCAAAGGCAGCTTCAGGTTACCGCCGTGCAAAGGCAATCATCAAGCTTATCAACGCTGTTGCTGACCGCGTAAACAACGACCGCCGTGTCCGCGGCAAGCTCCGTGTAGTATTCGTAGAAAACTACCGCGTATCTGTTGCAGAAAAGATCATTCCTGCATCTGATGTTTCAGAACAGATTTCTACAGCAGGATACGAAGCATCAGGTACTTCAAACATGAAGTTCATGATGAACGGTGCCCTTACAATCGGTACACTCGACGGTGCAAACATTGAAATCGTTGAGGAAGCTGGTGAAGAAAATGCATTCATCTTCGGTCTCAAGGCAGACGAAATCATCAAGATGAAGAGCGAACATTCTTACAATCCACAGAAGTACCTTGACCGCAACCCACAGCTTGCAAAGGTTGTAAACCAGCTTGTTGACGGAACATACGATCCAAGCGGAATGCTCTTCAAGGAAATCCATGACTCAATCGTTTATGGTGTTGAAGGACAGCCTGCCGACGTATTCTTCCTTCTTGCTGACTTTGAATCTTACTGCCAGGCTCAGGAACAGATTGCAAAGGAATATGCAGACCAGAAGACATGGGCACGCAAGTGTCTCATCAACATCGCCAACTCAGGCAAGTTCTCTTCTGACCGCACAATCGAAGATTACGTAAAGGACATCTGGAAGCTCAAGAAGGTTACAGTAAAGTAATTTTCTGAACATTCAGTGAAAGGAAAAGGGCTGTCGCAGATCTCTACGGCAGCCCTTTTTCTTTTTATGCAGCTGATATTGTTATTATGTAAAAGTTGCAAAATGAAAATGCGGGAAGGAAGGTAGAGGCTGTCAAAAACACTTGCAGTCTGGAATGATAGTTTCCTTACCGGACTGCACGTGTAGCGACATATGGAGCGGTTTTGACAGACTCGGTCTGACTGGTAGTATTTTCATTTTGTATGATTCTATGAATTCTTTTCAATAAAATCCGCAGCGGCCTTTGCCATTGCCCTGTAGGCTTCCTTGCTTGGATGCAGGTGATCACCGCTGTCAAAGCCTTCCGCAAATTTTACGGGGCTTTCCCTGTCACGGACTGCTTCGTCAAAATCTATGCAGCCGTCAAAACTTTCGCCTGTCCTCAGCCACTGGTTGAACTGGGTGCGCAGGTCTTCGCGGAACTGTGCGTAGGTTCTCCATCCGTAGATTGGAAGAAGGGTACCGCTGAAAACCTTGAGGCCACGTTTCCTGCATTCGTCGATGTAAAGCCTTTCCATTCCGCCTTTGAGGTCATCGAAGGTTGGCATGTCAGTCATCGGCCGGAACTTGTTTACCTCTTCACCAACCGGGTGGATGATGTCGTTTATTCCGTGCTGGATGATTACAGATTCAAGGCCTGCGATGTTCGTTTCAATTGGGAATCTTGTTTCTCCCTTGAGACCGTAGGCCTGGTAGGTGATGCAGTCATACTGGCGGAGGATTCTTGTTCCGCATACGGCACGGCGGATTATTGCAATGTCCTTTATTCCGCGATCTTCAAGTTCCATCTGAAGGTAGTCGGGCCAGTCCTGGGCTGTGATGGAATCTCCGTAGCAGCAGATTGCCCTGTTTTTTTCTTCAGTCAGGACATCAACGGTATTGAGAAAATAGTACCATGAAGTTGCCCGTGAAAGATCATCGGGGAAAGTGTCGGCAGTCGAAAAGTCGCCGTAGGCATATGTTCCGCCTGAAAGAGGACCTGTGACAAGAGTGCCTGCGTTCATCTGGGTGCACTGTCCGAGATACAAGGTGATGTTTACAGTTCCGCCTGCAACAGCATTGAATTCGATTTCATCAGTGGTGATTTCTTTTCCTGCTGGAATTGTAATAGGGGTCTGTCCCCTCTGTTTCAGTGGAATTTCATCCGCAAAGGCCTTTGTTATGGTTACGTCCTCAGTTCCCGTAAGATTTGAAAAACGTACCCGGATCTTGCTGCCATCAAAGCAAAGATGGACAGGGTAGCGCAATGTAATGTCCTTTGCGTAGACCGCCTCACGTCTGTCTGTTATGGAAGTGGCTGTTCCCCAGGTTGAAACCCATTTGCTGTATTCTTTCATCTGCATTCCCTCTTGTGCCGGTTCAGTATACAGAAAAAGTTTTCAACTTTCAATTTTCTTACATATTTGCTAAACTTCCGTTCATGCTGACAAAATATCTCATTGTGTTTTTCATTTCCATGGTGCCTCTCATTGAACTCCGTGGTGCCATTCCGGTTTCCCAGGGATTTGATCTTCCCATAGTTCAGTCCTACATTATTTGTATAATCGGAAACATGGTGCCTGTGCCCTTCATCTTTCTTTTTGCGAGAAAATTTCTTGAGTGGGGTCAGGACAAGAAGTTCATAGGCGGAATCTGTACATTCTTCCTTGTCAAAGGCAGGCGTGGGGGAGAAAAACTTGAAGCAAAAGCTGGCCGCGGTCTTTTTGTCGCACTTTTTCTTTTTGTAGGCATTCCACTGCCTGGAACAGGTGCCTGGACCGGAACCCTTGCTGCAAGTTTGCTTGGCATGAAATTCAAGGAGACGGTCATTGCCGTAATGTCCGGTGTTCTTTTCGCCGGAACCATTATGATGGCCTTGAGCATGGGAGTCTTTTCGTTTATAGGCTGAACTGGATTGCAGAATTGAATAAATTATAGAAGAAAATGTGAAAATTGGCAGGTTTTTGTAAATATAACAAAAAATTTATCGGAATTTATTGACGATTTCTGCTTTTTTTTTTATTTTTCTAATAACAAAAGGTAAATGACAGGAAAATAAGATGTCCAACGAAGAAAACAAAGAAAACGAAGAAAAAGTGACTGCAGAGACACAGGCTGAACCACAGGAAGCTTCGTCAGAAACTGCAGAAGAAACTCCGGCAGAGGAGAAAACACTTACTCCGGAAGAAAAAATTGCGGAACTTGAAGCAGAGAATGCAAAACTCAAGGAAGAGGTTTTGCGTCGTGCCGCAGATTTTGAAAACTACAGAAAGAGGGCAATCCAGGAAAAGCAGGATGCCTTCGACTATGCAAACACAAGTCTTTTGAAGGATCTTCTTGAAAGCCTTGACAACTTTGACCGCACGGTGGAAGCTGCCGCAACTGCAACAGATCCAAAATCAATAGCAGATGGTGTGACCATGATCAACAAGTCCCTCATCAGCATGCTTGAAAACAAGTATAACCTTGTTTCCTACGGTGCTGCCGGCGATGCTTTTGATCCTGACATCCATGAGGCAATCGGTAAGGCGGATGAAGATGTTGCCGAACCGACACTCAAGGCAGTTTATCTTAAGGGTTATAAGCTTAAGGACCGCGTCATCCGTCACGCAAAGGTAATGGTATCGATGCCAAAGGGCGAATGATTTTGGGGTTGTTGTTCCAAGTATGGAACGGCAATGTTATGAATAAGTAAATTTTATAAAGTGGACTGAACGGGGACGCAGGAGAAAACAACTTGCGAACGATTCCGCAGAAGCGAAGCGCACGAGGACTTAGTGAGCTGTTGTTTTCTCCGTCGCTGGGGCCCTGTTCGGTACACATGATATAGTAAGAGGTTTTAATTATGGGAAAGATTATCGGAATTGACTTGGGAACAACAAACTCATGTGTTGCAGTTATGGAAGGCGGAAAGCCTGTTGTAATCCAGAACTCAGAAGGTGGACGCACAACTCCATCAATCGTAGGCTTCACAGCAAAGGGTGACAGAATCGTAGGTCTCCCTGCAAAGAACCAGATGGTTACAAACCCAAAGAACACAATCTACTCAATCAAGCGTTTCATCGGACACCGTTTCGGTGAACTTACAGGCGAAGCAAAGCTTGTTCCATATACAGTAAAGGATCACGGAGAAGACGTTCGTGTTGAAGTTATGGAAAACGGCGTTGCAAAGGAATATTCTCCACAGGAAATTTCTGCTTTCACACTCCAGAAGATGAAGAAGACAGCGGAAGACTACCTTGGAGAAACAGTTACAGAAGCTGTCATCACAGTTCCTGCATACTTCAACGATGCACAGCGCCAGGCTACAAAGGATGCCGGAAAAATCGCCGGTCTTGATGTAAAGCGCATCATCAACGAACCTACAGCTGCTTCCCTTGCTTTCGGTTTTGATAAGGACCAGAAGCAGGACAAGACAATCGCAGTTTACGACCTTGGTGGTGGTACATTCGATATTTCCATACTTGAACTTGGTGAAGGTGTTTTCGAAGTAAAGGCTACTAATGGTGATACTCACCTTGGTGGTGATGACTGGGACCGCGCAATCGTCAACTGGCTCATTTCAGAATTCAAGAGCGACACAGGAATCGATCTCAGCGCAGATTCAATGGCTCTCCAGCGTCTCCGTGAAGCTGCAGAAAATGCCAAGATCAGCCTTTCAAACCAGGCTACAGCAGACATCAACCTTCCATTCATCACAGCTGATGCAACAGGTCCAAAGCACCTTCAGAAGTCACTTTCACGCGCACAGTTTGAACAGATGACAGACAGCCTCTTTGAAAGAACACGTGAACCATGTGTAAAGGCAATGAAGGACGCAGAAATCACTCCGGATAAGATTGATGAAGTAATCCTCGTAGGTGGTTCTTCACGCATGCCAAAGGTTCAGGAAATCGTAAAGAGCATCTTCGGAAAGGAAGGAAGCCGCGCAGTAAACCCAGATGAAGCAGTTGCAATCGGTGCCGCAATCCAGGGTGGTATTCTTGCCGGTGATGTTAAGGATGTTCTCCTCCTTGATGTTACACCACTTTCACTTGGTATCGAAACTCTCGGTGGAGTATGCACAAAGCTTATTCCTGCAAATACAACAATTCCTACAAAGAAGAGCCAGATCTTCTCTACAGCAGCAGACGGACAGACAGCAGTTACAATCCACGTACTCCAGGGTGAACGTGAAATGGCTGCAGACAACCGCACTCTCGGCAACTTCAACCTTGAAGGTATTCCTTCAGCACCACGCGGTGTTCCACAGATCGAAGTTACATTCGATATCGACTCAAACGGTATCGTTCACGTTTCTGCAAAGGATCTTGGTACAGGAAAGGAACAGCACATCCAGATCACATCTTCAAGCGGCTTGAGCGAAGAAGAAATCGAGCGCATGAAGAAGGATGCAGAGGCAAATGCTGAAGCTGACAAGAAGAAGCGCGAAGGAATCGACGCAAAGAACGAAGCTGACGGTCTCGTGTTTGCAACAGAAAAGTCCCTCAAGGAAATTGGTGACAAGATTTCAGGTGATGACAAGTCAAAGATTGAAGCTGCCCTCAATGAACTTAAGGAAGCTCTTAAGAGTGATGACATTGAAAACATCAAGGCAAAGTCAGAAGCTTTGAAGCAGGCATCATACAAGATGGCTGAAGAACTCTACAAGGCACAGGCTGCTGCAGGTCAGGCAGGAGCCGGAGCAGGTCCTCAGGGTGCAGGTCCAGACATGGGTGCCGGAGCAGGTCCTGATGCAGGTGCAAACGCAGGTTCAGGATTCAAGGGTGCTTCAAGCGCCGACGATGTAGAATACGAGGTAAAGGACTAATTACCGACTGCAGGTTTTCAGATGACCGGAAAAAATTGATTTTTTCCGGTTTTATGATTTTTTGGAAAATACAATGGCTAACAAACGTGATTATTATGAAGTGCTCGGAGTAGACAAGGGCGCTGACAAGGACACCATCAAAAAGGCTTACCGCAAGGTTGCCATGAAATACCATCCGGACAGAAACCCTGGTGACAAGGAAGCTGAGGAAAAATTCAAGGAAGCTACAGAAGCCTACGAAGTTCTCAGTGACGACCAGAAAAAGTCTGTATATGACCAGTATGGTTTTGCAGGTCTTGACGGAATGGGCGGTGCCGGAGCCGGCGGTTATTCCCATGCTTTCCATGACTTCAGCGATATTTTCGGTGGAATGGGTGGCGGCGGATTCAGCGACATCTTTGAAAGCATTTTTGGCGGTGGATTTGGCGGCTCAAGGCGTTCTTCCCGCAGCAACAACGACGGTGCAAGCCTTCGCTACGACCTTCACATTGATTTCAAGGAAGCTGTTTATGGCTGCAAGAAGGATATTACCTACAGCCGTGATGAACAGTGTCCTGAGTGCCATGGTTCAGGTGGTGAGCCTGGTTCATCAAGAAAAACCTGTCCTACATGTCACGGACGCGGTCAGGTAGGCAGATCCCAGGCTTTCTTCGTTGTTCAGCAAACTTGTCCTACATGTCACGGCCAGGGAACTGTCATCGATAATCCGTGCCATGCCTGCCATGGAAGCGGTGTCTACTCAAAGAAAACAACTTTGAACGTAAAGATTCCTTGCGGTGTTGATATGGGCAAGGAACTTGTGATACACGGAATGGGTAATGCCGGAACCAACGGAGGCTCTGCGGGAGACCTTCACATCGTCATCAATGTTCGTTCAGACAGGTTCTTTGAGCGTGACGGTCATGACCTTTATTGTGCCGTTCCAATCAGTGTTTCCCAGGCAATGCTTGGTGCAAGCATCGAGGTGAAGAATCTTGATGACAAGGTAATAACCATAAAGGTTCCTGCGGGAATTCAGCATGGAAAATTCCTTCGCGTAAAGGGTGAGGGAGTTCCTTTCGACGGTTCAAGCAGAAAAGGTGATCTCATAGTCAAGATAATGATTCAGATTCCTTCAAAGCTCAACAGACAGCAGCAGGCCGCCATGGAAGAATTCCAGAAACTCGAGAAACCTGACACGGCACCTGAACTTCTGTCCAGGGAATCGCTTTTCTAACTTGCTTTTCAGGCTTAATGCCATAAAAAAGTGGGGTTGTTTCATATGAGGCAGCCCCTCGTTCATTTTAAATCCGACCCTTGAGTTCCGTCTGTGATAAAAATCGCAGAAATTTTAGTTTTTAGAGATTTCTCAAAGCAAATTTAACTTTTTTTTCCTAATTTGCCGATAATGTGATATAATATAATTCGCTTGTTTTTTAATTGTAGGATTTTCCTGGGTTAAAGAATATGTTTCAAAAATGAGGTACAGGAATGTATAAAACCAAAAAACGCATTGTTCTTACTATTTCCGGCTTGATTCTTTTTGCATTTATGGTTCTGCTTGTTTTGCTTGTGACGCCATTTGTGAATCCAAAGAGCCCTTATGCATCAGTGTTCCCTTTCTTTACTGCCTGCGTGGTTTTCTGCGTGATATATGCAGTTCTCAGCAGAAACCAGGAGACGATCCTTGAGTTCATTCGCGGAAAGGAACTTTTCACAAAGGAGACCGGAATTCTCAATGAATTCATTGATAGAATGCGTTTCAGCTATTCCCTTGATGATTTTTATGACGCCATCGGTTCCGTTCTTGAAATGAAAGGTGACTGTTCCGTTCTTCTCGTTGACCGCGAAAAAAACTACGTTCTCTACAACAGCCCTGACAGACTTTCCTGTTCAGCCCAGACGATGAGAACTTTGGAATTGAACTATTCCGCAGACTGGAAAGACGGATACTTTTTCATTGGTGATGAATTCGGTATCGTTACAAAATACTCTCAGTCGCGAGGTTTCATCCTCAGCAAGAACAAGATACATCTCTATGTTTTCTGCCGCTATACAAGACTTTTCGACCTTGAGATCTACAAGCCTCTCCTGGAAGAATTTGAACGCTTTCTTGAAAGATCCAACACAATCACCGACCTTTCAGAAATTGCATCACTTTCACGCGAATGGAAGCAGCTTGCTGATACACAGCAGTCCTTCCTTCCACTTAACATGCCTAAGATCGACAAACTGTCCATCGCCGCATATTACCGTCCGCTGGTCAACGTTTCCGGCGACTATTATTCGGTGCTTCCTATAACTCCGACAAAGACACTTCTCATGCTTGGTGATGTTTCCGGTAAGGGACTTGCCGCCGCCCTGGTCATGGGTCTTGTTATGAACACTGCTAAAATCCTTGAGGACAAGGAAGATCTGCCTGGAATGATCATGGCGATCCATAAGGCCATCAAGGGAATGAAACTCCAGGATAAGTATACGGTTCTCTTCCTCGGTGTTGTTGATACTGAAAAAATGGTGATCCGCTATGTAAATGCTTCCATGTCGGATCCTCTCATCATCACAAATTCTCCAAGCGGTTACAGAATCAAGCCTTTGACTTCGAACTGTTCTCTTGTCGGAATCATCGATATTGATGAAGTTGAAGTCGCAGAGCAGAGATTGTTCCGTGATGACGTCATCCTCATGGCATCCGACGGTGTTTCTGAAGTCATGAACGATGAAGGCATCGAACTTGGTGATACTGAACTTTATCAGAATACAATCAAGAGAAGTGCAGCCAAGTCTCCAAAGGAATTCATTGATGACGTTGTAAACCTTATCATGGACTACAACGGCGGAAAGAAACTCAGAGACGACGTCACCATGATGGTTGCAAAGGTAGAGAGGTAAAAGATGATTTACGTTTTTATTAACATACTTATTGGAGCAATCCTTGTCTTTCAGTCATTCAGAGTAGACCGTCTTTCAAACAAGCATCAGAGTTCCAGCAATCTTGTCAATCTGGTTCTCTTCAGCAGCGTTGTTTTCTTCTTTATGGCGCTTACTGTTTTCCTGACTCTCAAGGGAACAAGACAGTTTGCCCTCATCGCCGGTAGAACGACATTCATGCTCATGGGCTGGCTTTCGGTTTCATGCTGTGACTATCTTCTCCTGTATCCAAACCACAATAAGACAGGCTTCATGAGATTCCTCAAGGGGCTTCTTTATATTGCGGCTCTCTACATCGTGTTCTTTGCACCGAATGGCCTCAACCTTTTTGAATATTCTTCTACAGGATTTGATATTGTTTCAGGCCTTGCAATTGGCGGAAAATTTGGATATTCACTCAGACTTACATGGCTCAACATCTACAACATGCTGTATAGAGTAATCTTCCCTGGATTCATTTCACTTATGATTCTCGTAAGGGCAGAAAACTCTGAGACAAAGCTCATGAAGCAGAACATCATCAGCAATGTGCTTGGTGTAATGCTTTCCTGGGCAGCATTCTGGTATCTTTCAAACTGTGCTGTCTATATGCCTTACATCAATGCTATTACTCCGGTTGGATATCTTCCGATGCTCTATATCTTCATCAGGATAAACGACAATGATGAAGTTACGGACGTTCGCGGTGTAATGCGTGCCTGTGTTCGTTTCATGCTGAGATTTGCAATTCCTATTCTTCTCATTGGCGGTGGATTCATCATTATCCAGAGCCTGAAAGACATCAATTCACTTCTTTTCAGCGGAGCTCTTCTTGTCATCGTTCTTGTCGTTGTTCTTTTTGAAACGATGATGCACAAGAAATTTGAAAAGTCTGAACTGTTCCGTGCAAAGCGCTATGCCGAAAGCTTTGAGCAGGATATTACAGCCCTCGACTTTTCACGCAGCCCGCAGGAAATCACAGGTGATGTTTTCAGGATCTTTAAAAAGTATCTTGGCACCACATCCATGAAAATTGTTATGGACGACGGAACTGGGCGCCTCTCAGTAGTTTATTCTTCTGACGACAATACTAACGTGGAGATTCCTTTTGAACATGCCACAGGTGATGCCATCATGAACGCACACCGTCAGGTAATTTTCCGTGAGCAGATTACAAGGCATGGATCTCTTTCCGCAATCAAGGGAAAACTCAATACTCTTTTCAACGGGACAAATACAGATGCGCTCATCATGCTCAATGAAGGACGGAACTTCATCGGTCTCATCCTTCTCGGACCAAAGGCAAGCGGCAACATCTATTCCGAATACGATTATGATGTCTTCAACAAGTATTATTCAAACCTTTTCGTAGTTGGATATTATGTAAAGAACATCATGAATGAATCTGTTGTTGGTACTGTTAACCGCGAAATCCGCATGTCTGGACAGATCATTACATCCATCCAGGAAAACATGGATCTCATCAAGAGCAAGAAGGTTGATGCCGGTTATCTTATGATTCCTGCCCACAACATTGGTGGTGAATTCGTTGATATGATCCGTCTTACGGATACACGACATATCTTCATCATCGGTGCCCTTTCTGGTAAGGGTATCGCAGCTTCCATGAGCATGGTCATCCTTAAGTCCATCATCCGTACTTATCTTGCTGAGACAACGGACTTCAAGAAACTTGTCGCAAAGGTAAACGTGTTCATCCGTGATTCCCTTCCAAAGGGAACGTTCTTTGCAGGTATCTTCGGTCTTCTTGATTTCAATACTGATACTCTTTATTACATCAACTGTGGATCTCCTGCACTTTATGTCTATACACGTGCCTACAACAACGTCATTGAAGTTCAGGGTGAAGGCCACATTCTTGGTTTCGTAAAGGATATTACACCTCTCCTTAAGGTAAAGAAAGTCAAGCTTGCTGAAGGCGACATCATCATGTCTGTTACAGACGGAATCCTTGATACAAAATCCCTTCGCGGTGATATTTTTGGTAAGTCCAGAACACAGACAGCACTTATGGACAACTCAGGTTATCCGGCAGAAAAGATGACGAAATTTGCCTACGAGGTTCTTGTAGACTTTGCCTCAAAGGAATTGGAAAACGATGTTACCATGCTTGTAATCAAGTATCTTGGAAACAAGGCGTAATAGGGGGAATTGCTAAATGGATCAGTTGACATTGCGCGAAAAAGTCGGCGTTAACTATATGCTTCTTGAGCTTTCAGGTACATTCAATTCGAATACCTGCGTCGAGCTTCAGCAGAAGGTAAACCAGTACATCATAGATTCAAACGTTGTTCTTGATATGGAACAGGTTACCCAGATTGATTCGTCGGGAGTCGGAATTATAATCGCCGGACACAATGACGGTGAGGAATATGATACGAGACTCTTTGTCATGAATCCGTCGGAGTCTACGAGAATAGCACTTAATAAAACAGGGTTCTTCGACCTGTTCCACATAATACATTCCGTGACTGAGGTTGCAGATGTTTAGCTTTAAAGCTGGTGCCGCATTGCTCACAGGGCTTTGTGGCCTTTCTTTTTTATGCTGTGGTTGTACTAAAAAAGCCTATGCAGAAACGGCCGCGGAAAAAAGTTCCGTAGAAAGAAAAATTGCTGACAGAAAAGTTTCAAGCCTTGATCTTGTGCTTTCAAAAATGAATCCAAGGTCTGCTGAACTTTGCAGGAACATCAGCGAAAACAGTGCTGAATTTCTTGGCGATCTTGAGGTTCTGCTTGCGGAAGAAAAATCTTTCCGTAGTGATGACAAGAGCCTGTTTTTTTTAATCGATAAGAAACACAAGGCCGAAAAAAACTATGTGCCAAAGGACCTTATTGAGCTTAAGGCAAACGAATATTTCAATCTGAACAAAAAGGGAATGTTCATCCGCCCGGAAGCTCTCGATGCCTTAAAGAAAATGTCCCTTGGTGCAAAACGCGACGGCATAACGCTTCTTGTAAGTTCCGTGTACCGCTCCTATGAATATCAGGACAATCTTTTCAATTACTGGGTCAGTGTTGACGGGCTTGAAGAGGCGGAACGTGAAAGCGCTCGTCCTGGAACAAGCCAGCATCAGCTTGCGACTGCAGTTGACTTTGGCAGCATCAGTGATGATTTTGATCAGACGAGAATGGGGCAGTGGGTGTATGAAAATGCCGCTGACTATGGATGGTCCCTTTCATTTCCTAAAGGATACGAGGATGTTACAGGCTACCGCTGGGAATGCTGGCACTTCCGCTATGTTGGTGTAAATGCATGCCGTTTCCAGAAAAAATGGTTTGGCGATGTCCAGCAGTTCATGCTTGAATTTCTTTATGAATGGAAGAATTGCGTAGACTAGTTTAATGAAGGCCGTTGTCTTTTTGATGACGGCTTTTTTTTATTTGCTTCCATATTCCAATTTGTTATTTTTTTCACTATACTCTATTCCATTATGTCTAGAGATGTTAAAGAATTGTGCCACTGGGCTGACCAGCAGGCTGCTAAGATTATCAAGGAAAAGGGTGACCTGGATTCTTACACTTGTGCTTCAGGTATTACTCCTTCAGGAACAGTTCATATCGGTAACTTCCGTGAGATCATCACTGTAGATCTCGTTGTCCGTGCAATGCGCGATCGCGGCAAGAATGTTCGCTTCATCTATTCATGGGATGACTATGATGTATTCCGCAAGGTTCCAGGCAACATGCCAAAGCCGGAAGAACTTGAAAAATATCTCCGCTATCCAATTACATCGGTACCGGATACTTTCGGTCGTGATGAAAACTATGCGCGCCATCATGAAGTTGACATTGAAAAGCAGCTTCCACGCGTTGGAATCCATCCTGAATTCCTCTACCAGTCAGAACGCTATCGTGCAAACCGCTATGCAGAAGGAATGAAGAACGCACTTCAGAACCGTGAGCTTATCAAGGAATGTCTCAACCATTACCGCGACGACGAGCACAAGATGAAGCCGGAGGATGTTTACTGGCCAACAGCAATTTTCTGCGGTAAGTGCAATAAGGATACAACTGAAATCACAGGCTACGACGGAGAATACGGTGTAAGCTACAAGTGTGAATGCGGCTGCGAAGAAACAGTAGATATCCGCAAGTTTGGCGGAATCAAGCTTGGCTGGCGTGTTGACTGGCCTATGCGCTGGTCTGAAGAAAAAGTATGCTTTGAACCAGGCGGAAAGGATCACATCAGCCCGGGCGGATCTTACGATACTGCAAAACTTGTTTCAAAGAAGATTTACAACTGGGATGCTCCTGTTACAATGAAGTATGACTTCGTTAAGCTCAAGGGTGTTCCTGGAAAGATGTCATCTTCAAAGGGTAAGGTCATTTCCCTTGTTGATGCTCTTGAAGTTTATCAGCCTGAAGTTTTGCGCTACATCTTTGCACAGAACAAGGTTGACCACGAATTCTCCATCAGCTTTGATCTTGATGTTGTTACTGTTTACGAAGCATACGATAAGACAGAACGTCTTGTATGGGGCCTTGAGGAGCCAAAGGAAAAGGATCCTGCAAAGAAGGAATCAATCCTCCTGCGCGAAAAGAGAATCTATGAGCTTTCCCAGATTGAACCGGGCATGCCAAAGGTTCAGCCATATCAGGTTCCGTTCAGACTTTTGACAACTTTGCTCCAGACTTATGATGGAGATGTTGATGCAGTGATCGCTTCCCTCGGTGATGTAAAGCCGGAACAGGAAGAATGCCTCCGCCGCCGTTGTGCTTGCGCATGGTACTGGATCAACGAAAGTGCTCCTGACTGTGCTCCTGATTTCTGCTTCAAGCTCCGCAAGGACGGCTCAAAGGCAGAGGATATCACAGGCGACATGCTTACTGCGGTTAAACGTGTTCGTGATGAAGTTGTTCCTAAGGTTGGAACTTATGCCTTGGACAAGGAATGCCAGCAGGCCATGTACGACATTGCTACAGAAATGGGGCTTGAATCAAAGGCTTTGTTTACTGCATTGTATCATGCCCTCATCGGAAAGGATCAGGGACCACGCCTTGCAAACTTCATGAAGATTATCGGCAAGGAAAAGCTTGCAAAAATTTTGAGTGTTTACTAAATAAAATAAAGGACCTGTGAAAACGGGTCCTTGTTTTTTTTACGCACTTTATGTTCAGTTTTTATCAAGCCACCAGTGGTTGAAATCCTTACAGAGCAGCTGGCTTGCTTTTCTTGCAGACCTTAATGTAACAGGGAGTCCTCCCGGCATCTGAGACCTTTGTCCTTCAAAATACAATCCCTTTATTGTTCTTGATTTCAATGGATAGGCAAAAGCAGGTTTTCCCTTGCTCCATATGCTCATCCATGAACCATGCCAGCTTGAACAGTATCTTTCATAAGTGAGTGGTGTTGCAAAGTCCGTTACCTGGATGTGGCCTTCAAGTTCCGGAAGGTAACGGCAGATGTTTGCAACAACCTTGTTGATATGTTCTTCTTTTAATGCCTTGTATGTTCCGTCTGCCTTTGCTTTTTTCCAATAGTCATAGCTGAATCCGCTCAGTACGCAGGTAATGACGCTTGTTCCCTTTTTGCTGTAAAACTCGTTGCCGGCATAATTGTTCAGTCTTAGCTCTAAAAACTTTTCTCCACCCAGTTCAAGTGAATTATTTGTCGGGATGATAATGTTTTCTGGATACTGGCTTAAATCAACGTCTGCACCACAGGCAAAAAACATGCAGTTGCGGCTTGGATGATAAGATTTCATTTCATTAATCCAGTTCTCTTCAAGCGGAATTTCAAAAAGATCTTCGACAGCCTTAAGTGTGTCCTGGGAAACCATTACGGCATCACAGGGAATGAAATCATTGTTTACAATCACTCCCTTTGTCTGGTTGTTTTCGACAACGACTTTCTGGATTTTGGATTTAAATAAAAGTTTTCCTCCAGCCTTCTCAAATTCCTTTACCATATTGTCAATCATGACTGACGAACCGCCATATGGGTTTCCGTAATCTCCGCGGCAAAATCCACCTAATGTATAAACAAGGCTGAGGGCATTGTAGGTTGTTCCTACAACTGAACGGAAAAGGTGTTGTATTCGTTCGTCTTTTATTGCAGCTATATATTCTTCGGCACTGGTGTTTTTTAGACTGTTTATCAGCAGTCCAGCATGCCACATTTTTATGAGTTTCTTTATGTCTGATTTCATCGGATGCCTTGTTTTGATTCCTCCAATGTCATCAATCGGCATAAATACATTTTTGAAAATTTTTACATGAGTCATTATTTTTTTTATTGCTTTTTCGTCTTTGGGAGAAGCTTTTGCAAGTTCATGGATGGTTTTATCTATATCACGGTAGAGGGATATGGAAGACTTGCCGTCATAATATGTGTAGAAAGGATCTCTGAAATGTATAGGATTGTTTTCGTTCAAGGCGCCGCATTCTTTCCAGACCCTGTAAAGCGGAACGTCAGGATTGGAACCGGTAAGCCAGTGCATTCCGCCTTCAAATCTATACCCCTTGCGTTCCCATCCCTGGGAAAGGCCACCGGGAATTGTATGCTGCTCAAAAACAGTTACGTCGAAACCGCTTTTTGAAAGAAACACTCCGCTTGCAAGTCCGGAAAATCCGGCACCAATGATGAAAATTTTTTCCATAAGTAGATTGTAAGATGTTTGTATACAAAAGGAAAGAAAAAAAAGAAATCTTTATTTCAAGCAATATTATAATCCGGATTAGGAAAAGACACTCATTGACATTTTGTATGCCGATGTGATAAATTGCAACCGTGTTGCAAAAGTCTTATCATACAAAAACATCTGATCTCATTTCCCAATTTGTTGAAGCAAAAAAAGAACAGAATTTTACCGCGGGGGATATTTTGGAGTTTCTGAAAGAAAAAGGTGTTGATGTAAATAAGACAACGGTGTACAGAAATCTTGACAGGATGACGGAAAATGGTCTGCTGATAAAGCATAAGTCGATGATTTCTGATGGCTTCATATATCAGGTTTCAAAAGAAGAAAATCATTGCGAAGATCATATTCACTTTCAATGCAGAAAATGTGGCGCAATAGTTCATCTTTCGGATGAAAGAACCGGTGAATATCTGGAATCAATTTCAAAGGAACTTGGACTTGAGATTGATCTTAGGAATTCATCTTTTAATGGATTGTGTAAAAAATGCAGAATGAAAAAATAACGGTGTCAAAAAGGCTGCTTGCCATTTTTGTACTTGCATTTTCAATTTTCTCCATCGCTTTCATCTCTATTGAAAGCAATCACCAGTGTGATGATGAATCCTGCCAGATATGCTATGTCCTGAATGTTGCGGAAGGGAATCTGAAACTTCTTTCTTTGTCTGCGGCATTTTTATTCATTCATAAATCTGCTTTCAATGTAACTAAAATATTTTCATTCAAACAGATCTGTTTTACTTTTAATACCGATACTCTCATTTCAAGAAAAATCCGCATGAACAATTAGTTTTCCCGTTTTTTTATTTTGACAGAATAATTGACAATGGGAAAATTAATATGAAAAAGAAACCAGTAACCCTCATTACGGGATATTTAGGTTCCGGTAAGACAACCCTGCTTAACGAAATTCTTCGTCAGGAAAGCAGAAAGGTTGCTCTTATCGTGAACGACATGGGCAGCATAAATATTGATGCTGCTATCATCAAAAAAAATGGCTCTGCAGTTGCACAGAGTGAAATGTATGAAATGCAGAACGGCTGTATCTGCTGCACTCTTCGCGAAGAATTCCTTTTGCAGGTTGAGAAAATTTCTGACAATGATTCTATTGAAACAGTCTTTGTTGAAGCTTCCGGCATAAGTGACCCTGGTGCTGTTGCTGCATCTTTCCTTGCCTATGAAGAGGAAAATCCGGATACAAATGTCTATCTTTCCAACATTGTTACCGTTGTTGATGCCGACAGAATCTACCGTGAATTCATGACGGATCTTGAAAGTTATGACCAGAATGATCCTAACAACCTCAAGTCAAATGACATCACTACATTGATTGTGGATCAGATTGAATTCTGTAATACGATTGTCCTCAATAAGCTTGATTTGCTTGATGAGGATCAGATTGAGCAGGTAATAAAAATCATCCGTGACTTCCAGCCAAGAGCTGAGATCATCAG